>JAQUCQ010000128.1 GCA_028686145.1 Desulfuromonadaceae bacterium
TTGACATCGACTGCTGCCCAGCTCTTCAAGCGCTCTTCGGTGTCGAAAAGCATCAGGTAATCGTTCCCTTCCGATTCGATGACAAGGGGGAGAACCTGTCCTTCCTCAATAGCAGATTCTTCGCCTGCTTCCTGTGGATCAAGAGTAGGAACACAAAAGGTCGTGTTGAGAAAAATGTCGTAATACTTCGACTGACGTTTGGAATTATCCATATCATCGCGCAGGGTTTGTAACGCCTGATCAAGCTTGGTCATCTCCTGAGGTTTATCTGTTGACACTACCATTGGTTGGTTACCTCGATCAGCTGGTGGCCGAACTGCAGGCATTGAGCTTCTGTTTCTACGCGGATATGACGGGTGCTGGCAGGCATAGGGGCTCCTTGGCATGAATGAAAATTTTCGGCATAGTAGCTGAAACCGCAGGGGATGGCAATCGGCAATAAGCTCTCCAGGCCAAACGGGTGCCCCCAAATTAATAAATTCTATTGACAAGTTTTCCCGTTGAGGTAAGATGCGCGCAAACAAAGCACTGATTCAATACAGTGGTTAGACGATAATACTAAACCATTCGCGAGAATGGGACGGAAAGCCTATAGGGTCTCACAGAGACAGCCGGGTCGCCGAAATATCCAACAGATATTTGGTGACTCGGCTTTTTTTGTGCCATAACATTTGTATCTGCGGCAATGATGATTTTACTTTTGACAGGGGGCAAACGCCCGCTAATAATGATTCAATACAGTGGTTAGACGATAATACTAAACCATTCGCGAGAATGGGACGGAAAGCCTATAGGGTCTCACAGAGACAGCCGGGTCGCCGAAATATCCAGCAGATGTTCGGCCCCGGTTTTTTTTGTGCCATCACATTGGACCGGAGTAAGGGTGTCCGGACGCACGATCATTGTCAGGAAAGAACAGAGTGGGCAGAAGCTGCGCTGAGGTCCGCCGTCACGATTCGGGGCGAACTTTCGACACAAGGAGATATACAATATTGAAAGGATCTTATTTACCCATGTGTCGGAATATTACACTGCAGCCCTTTTCCAATTCACTTCGTCTTGTGGCTCTTCTTGTTGTAATCATATCTCTCAATGGGTGTGCTGCAATGAGAGGCTTTCATGAGGAAGACCAGCTTGTTCCAAGGCTTGGAGAAGAATATACCGCACAAAATGTGTTTTCTGTTGCAAAAGGAGATGATGTCATAGGCCGGTTGAAATACATCCGTCTTGAAAAGGGGGATACACTGCCGGATATTGCACGGCACTTCAGTCTGGGACTCAATGGAGTCAGTGCCGCTAATCCCGGGGTAGATATATGGGTACCTGAGGCCGGAAAACGTATTATGTTGCCTCTGAGTTTTATCCTGCCGGACGCTCCTCGAAAAGGCATTGTGATCAACTTGGCCACAATGAGGCTGTTTGAATTTAGAGGAAATAGTGGGTTGCTGGCAGTATTGACCTACCCGGTCGGTGTCGGTACCGAAGAGAAGCCCACTCCGAGGGGCCTCATGCGTGTGGAGCGCAAGGTAAGCCAGCCGACCTGGCACGTGCCGGCCTCAATTGCCAAGGCTCATCTGGAAAAAGGAGATCCTCTGCCCGCTGCAGTTCTACCGGGGCCTCTAAATCCCTTGGGTGAATATGCGCTTTATTTAAGTGCGCCGAGTTATTTGATCCATGGCACTAATAAACCGGCCAGCGTTGGCCTTAGAGCATCCAATGGTTGCATAAGACTCTTTCCGGAAAGCGTGAAAAAGCTCTATGGAAACACTCCGGTTAAAACAGCGGTAAACATTGTTAACCAGCCATATCTCGTCGGTCAAAGCAACGGAGTTGTTTACATGGAAGTACATGCGTCCACGGAAGAGTTGGACACTGCTGAGTTTGATAAGATGTATACAAAATTGAAAACTATTGAAAAGGAATCAGGGCGCACGCTTGACTGGAGTAAAGTTAAGAAAGTATTGGCCGAGGCCCGCGGGATTCCTGTCCCCATATTTGAGATCAGGCAAGGAAGTGGAAAAGAGATTGCGGAACCGATGGAAGTCAGGCACCCAGATAAATTATATGGCAGACCGGAAATACCGGAACTTAAAACAGATGAGTGGTCTGTTTTGGCTGCTGACATGCGTGACGAGACTGATGCTGTGAGGCTTTCCGCCATTATCAACCATCAGGGGCCGCAAATCCCGGCACGGGTGATATCAAACAACGATAGTTACCGAGTTATCGCTGGCCCTTTCAATGATATCAGAGAGGCCAATGATGCAATCAAACGCTTGAAAATCGATTTGGAAATTGATGCTACATTGATTGAACCTATCAAACGAGAGAGGGGAGGTGAAAAACGATGAAGAATAATCTTTTAGTGGTCTTGATGATGCTTGTTCTTGCAATTTCTTTGAGTGGTTGTGCAACAACAAGTGAACTGGAGAAAGTTCAGTCGCAACAAATGCTGACTGGTGCAAAAGCTGATCAGGCAGCGCTGGATGCCCAGGCTGCCAAGACTGCAGCTGATGCGGCCACGTTAAAGGCAGAGGCTGCCGCAACCCGGGCAGAAGATGCTCTCAAAATGGCAGAGGAAAGGACCAAGATTGCAGATGAAAAGGCGATGATCGCGGATGAAAAGGCTAAGATCGCAGATGAAAAGGCGAAGAAGGCTGACGATATTTTCCGAAAATCAATGAAGAAGTAAGTCGATTTTTTGGGGTGCTATCTTTAACGTTGGTGAAGTGGCAGGGTTTTGATGCTCTGCCGCTTCCTGACGTTTTTGTCGCAGAATGAGGAATGGTTTTGAGAACATCACATATAGTACTCTCGGATATGAATTCGCCATATGGGAAAAAGCTACATATGCTGGGTAAGCATCTAACCATATTTTTTGTCTGCATCATAATGGCGCCACTGCTCATGTGCGGATGCAGTCACTTTGATGAAGGATCTCAGGCCAAGTCAACGCTCATGGAAGCGAATGATTTTTTCAGCCAGGGAAACTACCAGGACTCTCTGAGTAAATACGAGCAGATTATTAAAAAATATCCCACGATGGGAGACAGGGTTCTTTTTGAGATGGGTATTGTATATGCGTATCCCAAGAATGAGCAGAAGGATTACCAGAAATCTCTGGAATGTTTTCAGAAACTCATTAAGGACTACCCCGGGAGTGAGTACAAGAAGGATAGTGCGTTGATGATATTTAATATCAATAATGTCATTATTAAAGATAA
Organism: Desulfuromonadaceae bacterium; assembly: GCA_028686145.1. Classification (GTDB taxonomy): domain Bacteria; phylum Desulfobacterota; class Desulfuromonadia; order Geobacterales; family Pseudopelobacteraceae; genus JACRCG01. Next base: position 3,225 of record JAQUCQ010000128.1, read on the forward strand.
GACGATTGCTGCGCAGCAAGCACATAGTGACACTCTTCAACAAGAACTTAAAAGCAATGAGGATGTGATTGTTACCTTGCAAAAAAAGATTGAAGCACTTGAAAAAGAGGTACGGAACAAAGAGGAAGAGAATAGTAAATTGCAAAAAGAGCTTTTTGTAATCCAGAAGGGCCCGGCAGACAAGATTCTGATAGAAAAGAAAGAGCGGCGATTGTCATTGATCTCAAAGGGCAAGGTGCTCAAGACCTACAAAATAGCCTTGGGTGGAAACCCGAATAGTCCAAAAGAGCGGCAAGGCGATAACAAAACTCCGGAGGGAACTTACATCATCGATTCAAGAAACAGGGACAGCGGATATCACCTGTCTCTTCATATTTCCTATCCAAACGAGAAAGACAAAAAGCGAGCAAAACAACTGGGTGTTTCTCCGGGCGGAGACATTATGATCCACGGTCTTAAGAATGGATTTTCGTGGGTTGGTGATCTCCATACAGAGGTTGACTGGACGAAAGGGTGTATTGCCGTTACCGACGAAGAAATAGAGGAAATCGACCAGCTGGTGCCAAATGGCACGATCGTTGAGATAAGGCCGAGAACATGCTTGGCTCCTTGAACAACCAGGCACACGCTCGGTTCGTACATTCCGGTGGTCGGTTCGACCGGTACCTTTTCGTCGAAAAAACGACAAGCCCGGGACAGTGGTTGTATGTAGCTCGCCATTTCCGGTTAATCGGGCAATGCTCTTTACCAAAACATTGATTGCAACTTTCAAACTGTTCTTCTCAATAGCATTCACAACGGTCTCTTTTACCTTCAATACGTTCTCCTAAATAGCACAAATCCCCCTCTTCGCGTAACAACTGTGATCCAAACGTTCGTACGATTAGGCAAAAAAACGACAGGATTGGTCTACCTGCTTCTGGTTTAGCTGGAGTACGATATAATCATAAACATCGTAAGGGCGGTTAATTAGTGAAAAGGAGAAGACAATGAAAAAACGAATATTAGGTAAAAGTGGTCTGGAGGTTTCTGCTCTGGGACTTGGCTGCATGGGGATGAGTTTTTCGTACGGTCCACCTAAAGACAAGCAGGAGATGATTGCGCTCCTTCGGGTCGCTGTTGAACGTGGTGTCACCTTCTTTGATACGGCAGAGGTCTATGGCCCGTTCACCAACGAGGCACTTGTCGGTGAGGCGCTGGCGCCGCTACGCGATCAGGTGGTGATCGCCACCAAGTTTGGCTTCGATACCAGCGTGGATCCTCGAGGGATGAAGGGGGCAGGTCCGGTCTTGAACAGCAGGCCCGAGCATATAAGAGAGGTGGCTGAGGCCTCGCTCAAGAGACTCAGGACCGACGTAATTGACCTGTTTTATCAGCATCGCGTCGATCCGGATGTACCGATCGAAGAGGTCGCCGGAGCAGTGAAGGAACTGATCCGGGAAGGGAAAGTCAAGCATTTCGGTCTCTCTGAAGCGGGAATCCAAACAATCCGCCGCGCTCATGCCGTCCAACCGGTGGCAGCGGTCCAGAACGAATATTCACTCTGGTTCAGGCGCCCTGAAGAGGGACTGCTCCAGACTCTTGAAGAGCTGGGGATCGGCCTCGTCCCCTACAGCCCATTGGGCAAAGGGTTTCTCACCGGGAAGATGGATGCAAGCACCACCTTCGACACCACCGATTTCCGCAGTACTCTTCCCCGCTTCACACCCGAGGCGCTGCAAGCAAATCAGGAGTTGGTTGACCTGCTCGGCCGGATCGCGGTAGAGAAGAATGCCACTCCGGCCCAGATCGCGTTAGCCTGGTTGTTGGCTCAGAAACAGTGGATCGTGCCGATCCCGGGTACCACGAAACTGGAACGGCTGGACGAGAATATCGGAGCGGTAGCACTCGAACTCACCCGCGTCGATCTTGGTGCGATCGAGAAGGCTGCTGCACAGATCACGGTACAGGGCGCGCGATACCCTGACAAGCTGGAGGAACTGACCGGTCGTTGATTGGTATGACCATCGGAGGCGATCAATACAAAGCCCGCTTCAACGCCAACACAAAAATGACAAGGGGACAGGCTGCTTTATGAAATGGGCGCCTGTCCTCTCGTGAGAGTAACACGCCGGGTAGAACATGCTCTTCAAAACACCAATGGCCGACTCCTGATGGAATCGGCCATTGGTATCATTTAATAAGTTATTTCAGTCCGCACTTGCCACGCAAGGCTCCTGATCCCACATGTCAAATTCTTCTTCCGTGACCCGGTGAAGTTCTACGGGTATAAATTCCCCCTTCAGGGTCTTGGCTCTGTTACTATTTTTGGCTCTCATATATGATCCCTCCTTCCACTCTTTGGCTTCATTGTATCAGTATTATTTGTTATTGAAAACTGTTTTCAATAATGGCCGGTGTCCATTGATGGAAATCCTGGTAGGATGGTCATCCTAAGGGTGGCCAATTGTGCAACCTTGCCGTTGCGGCACCTGTGAATAGTGTGGATCAATGCCAAGGAACCGCCTGTTTTCGGAGGTTTCGGCGGGTATGATGACTCCCCGCATTTCGGTGCGTTTGACGCGCCGTTGTGATGGAATGCCGCGGTTTCTTCTTTTGCGGAAAGATACACACTTGATACTCACATAGAATTCTCTCATAGAGGTTGACTCAATGACGGAGGTCTTATATAGTCAGCTGCGTAATACACACATAGATAATCGATAAGACTAAACCACCCGCGAGGGTGGGGCGGAAAGCCCATTGGGTCTCTCAGAGACAGCCGGGATGCCGAAGTATCACTGTCGGCATCCCGTTTTTTTATTTCAGGATGATTGGTGTATTCAGCAGACCCCATTTATAAAAGGAGAAGGGCATGAACAAAAACATGAAGTTGACGATGGTTGCAATCGGTAGTGTCGCCTGTGTGCTGTCCATAACTAGCTTTGCTACAAAATCAGATGCAGCTGTTGCGGTGGATGTCAGAACGCCTAATGTTCGGGTGCAGGTCGGTAATCCCGCTCCACCGCCGCCTGTTGTCGTGATGGAACCTGAGCGTGTCATCGTCAGGGAGAGAAGTGAACACCATGACCGTGGAAAGCATAAAGGGCACTACAAACATAAGAAACATAAGAAGTATGAGCGGTAGGATTTAATCTATTACCAGAACAGGCGGCTGATATAGCCGCCTGTTCTGGCGTCTGCATATGTTACGTCCACCCTCTGAAACCCTTCGGGTCGGGCATAACTGAAAATAAACAATGAATAACAGTCGCTCAGTCCTCTTTAGAGCCGTCCAAGCGGCCTAATCCTCTCCTTCATCTCCCGCCATCAAGTCCGTATGATGCAGATCCGTATGGCCCATGCTACCAAGCCACGGAAGGATGGCCATTGTAAGCAATACGCTTAATAGAACCAGAATAGTTGTTGCCATGGTAACCACCTCCCTTACCAGCTTTACCAAAACCAGAGACACTTTCTTATGGAATTATAGCCATTATAAAGACAAAAAACACTTGAATTATGAAGAAAGAGCTGTGCGAATCCAGTATGATATCCACTCCAGAGTGGTGCGTGGTTCAAAATGAAAGGCCCGCGAAAATCATCGCGGGCCTTTGAAACTCTTCCCATTTTGTCGGGATGCAGGCTGTAGCAGCCAGCCTGTAGTTAACTTCCTATGTTGTTTAACTGTCTGGCGGAGTGTCCTCTGTCATCTGATCCTCCATAGGTAATAGAAATACGAATGGTGCAACTTCTACTGTCCTACGAATACTCCTTTTGCTCCGTTGTTCTTGAATCAGGTAGCGCTACCTTAATTACACTATAACCGTTTCGAACTCCAAGAAACAGTCTGTTTTTATTTTTTTTATCGGCGTATAGTAATCAAGTTTGCAAGAATAGGGAAAAAGGCTGGTGCCTGAAATGTCAGCCCGTCTCTGACGTGTTATTACCTCTCTTGGATGTTGCTCCCACAACGTTTTCAGTTTGAAGCCTTTTCGCCCCCCCCTAATAATTTCAAACATGGCACTGTCATCTTCAACACCGCGTTTTGAATAACTGGAAGCCTGCTTATTGGCGTATAATATTATTAAGGTGCGATGAGCCGACAGGCCACATTAGCAAGCATCAAAACGTGAGTTTTTGCGAATGAAGAGGGGAAATTTTATGATTATCAAACAGATAGCCCAACTGGGGCAGCCGGTGCTACGAGAAGTGGCCCGGAAAGTTGACGATCCGAGAGCACCGGTCATCCAGGCGCTGATCGATGACATGCTGATGACCATGGCTGATGCCGATGGGGTGGGGATTGCGGCGCCGCAGGTATATGAGCCGCTTTCACTCTTTATTGTTGCATCACGGCCGGGTCCCCGGTATCCGTATGCTTCGCAGATGGGACCGACGGCGATGATCAATCCGGAGATTCTTTGGGTGTCGGACGATACGGTGAAAGGGTGGGAGGGGTGCCTCAGTATCCCCGGTTTGCGCGGCCTGGTTCCCCGACATACACGTCTCGGCGTGCGTTATTTTGACCGGCAGGGCGAAGTGCGGGAAGAGGAATATGCAGATTTCCCGGCACGGGTCTTCCAGCACGAGTTTGACCACATTCAGGGAATCGTGTTCATTGACCGGATCGAGAGTACACGGGATCTTGTGACGGAAAAAGAATACATGAGGAGTTTATAAAGCTATGCATGAATTGCTACCGGATGGAGAAGAGATACGTCGCGCGGTGAAATGGATATCAAGCCACCTTTCGGAAAATCCCGATCAGCGTGTTCAGTCGCTTGTCCAGGAAGCGATCTTCAAATTTGATCTTTCACCCTTGGAAGCGGAGTTTTTGATCGGTTTCTACAGCCGAAACAAAGAAGAGGACAGCGTCAGAACATCACAGCTTTGAGGCGATTCAGATCTCTTTCGATCCTTTCGTGTACTACCGGTCCGGAGCAGTACCGCTGCCTCTCCTTCTCAGTGAGTCTACACTCCAGACACCGCTTCCCTGGGCAGCGATAAACAGGAACACGAAACAGTACAACGCTGCCAGTTCACCATTATTCTGAAGCGGCAGTAGCGCCTTGGTACCGTGTCCGATCCAGTATGCAAACGCCATCTGGCCGCTGGTTATAAAGGCAGCCCAGTGCGTGAACAGGCCGATCATGATCAGGATGCCGCCAACCAGTTCTATCGGTCCGGCACCATAGGTGATGAATGCGGGAACTCCCGGCGGCATGCCGATAGGAAAGCTGAACAGTTTCTGGCTGCCGTGCCACAGAAAAAGAAAACCAACCATGATTCGCATCAGCGCATAACACTGGGTACTGAATTTCGACATGAATGATGACATGATTACACCTCCCGGTTGATACCGGTGCGGCAGACTAAATGCCCGCACCTGA
>JAQUCQ010000129.1 GCA_028686145.1 Desulfuromonadaceae bacterium
CGGCTTTCAATAGAACCGATTTTCGCAGCCGCTTCCGGCAGGAAATCACTTACGCCCCGGGGAAGCGCTATATCGCTGGGTGAATGTATCATGCATTTTTTCCGGGTGTGCATTAGTACACCGGTACGAATCAGTGCCGGTGATATATAAATCTGTTGCAGCAATCAAAGGTTGCTGCAAACGTTCATTGTTGCAAAATCCGGATGCCATGTCAAAATAAAAGACAAACAAATTGATTAGCGAGTACTCCCGGTAGCCGGAACTATTTCGATAGGACCCGCGGGAGAAGTGTCAGGCGACGTAACAGCTTTTTCTGTCACCGGCGCTTTAGCAGGTGCTTGAACAGGTGTTTCAGCTGCTGGCACCAGAGCTGGCGTTTGACCGGAGACGGTCGACGGTACCGGCAATTCAGCCGGTTTTAGTGAGCCTTCCGAAAGCGGCAAGGACTTACGGTCAACAACCACACCTCCCTTTGTTTGATTATCGTTATCATGTTTGATCAACGAGGTCATTTCATCAAACAGTCTGCCGTAAACTTCAGGCTCCTGAGTCTCCCGGTGCAGCCAGTCGCGCTTTTTCTGCTCAAGAGTTCGGCGAATTCCGTCAATTGACTTGAAGCGCAGTTCGGTCCTTTTGGACAGGTTTGCTTCTGTCTCGCTAAAATCCGGATACTGGAGGTTCACCAGCGGGTAATAGGTTAATAATCTTGTACGGAAATTCGGGTATTCCCACAGAACGGTGCCGTCGGGACCAAGTATCTGCGCTGTCATCGTCAAAAAATTGAAGTTGGTTTCAAGAGAATCAAGCAGATTGCTGGAATATATTTTACTGGATTTTGTCAACCCACTGACAACAACCAGCATGACGGCATCAAGCCGGTTTTTCTTTATGTAAGTACCGATTACATCATTCTTCCAAAAATATTTGTTGTACTGAATGTCGGCATCATCCCGTTTTTCACGTCGCGCGACCAGTGAGCTGAAAAGGTGCCCCGGATCATCAGCCAGCAGTGTTACCGCAGAGAAGTTGCCCGTGCTCTGGAGTTTCCGCACGAGTAGATGTTCATATTTCCGATTCAGTTCGGCAATGAGCGGCAGCAGAAATTCTTTTTGCGGGTAGATAATGTCTGAGTCGGCATCAATAAAAATCGGAGCAACACCAAGTACCTTTACTTTTTCGGAGAACGCATCGGCCGGAATATTGAAATGATTCTGGGCACAGCCAAGCATTATTCCGGCAACAACAAATAAACTCATAACGAATCGTTTCATAAAAAACTCCACACGGCATAAAGTTCGAAAAAAAAATCACCATCATCGCTTTTACCAGATTCCTGTTCTGGATCAAAGACAACTCTTGTTGGTGCTCCGCAGTATACTTTTAACAGTGCACTTTCAATTTCTTAATTCTCATAATTCCTGATTTTATGTTGCACTTATATCAGAAAGCAGGCTTGTTTTCTACTCAATTTGACTGCGTGGCGCAGAGATGCGATAACGCCCTTTGTATTCAATTTGATTGACAAAATACGGCATTATTTCGTATCGTCTTGTTACTATACCTGCTTATCGAGAGTGGTGGAGGGAAAAGGCCCTGCGAAGCCACAGCAACCGGTCAAATGACGCCAGGTGCTAAATCCTGCCGCAAGGCAAAGATGAGAGGTGTGCTGTGCCGTTTCCAGCCCCTTTCTCATATGATGTGAAGGGCTTTTTTTATGTCTGAAGATTACATCACCGAACAAGCTATAACCTTTGAATCCGGCATCCGTCTCGATAGTGGCCGGATACTGGCTCCGGTTACTTTGGCGTTCGAAACCTACGGCACCCTTAACGAGCAAAGGACCAATGCCATTCTTGTTGAGCATGCCTGGACCGGCGATGCTCATCTGGCCGGAAGACGGAACGCTTCTGAAACAAAACCCGGCTGGTGGGATGCCATCGTCGGGCCAGGCCGCCTGCTTGATACCGACCGTTATTTTATCATCTGCTCAAATGTCATCGGCTCCTGTTTCGGCTCTACCGGGCCCACCTCAATCAACCCTAAAACAGGAAAACGTTATAACCTCTCTTTTCCGGTGGTCACCATTCGCGACATGGTCCGCGCCCAAAAGCTATTGATTGAAGCTCTTGGTATCGAGCGGTTATTCTCCGTCATGGGTGGAAGCATGGGGGGCATGCAGGCTCTGGAGTGGGCGACGCAATACCCTGATGGCATTGCCTCGGCGATTGTCCTGGCCACGACACCGCGGCCGTCTCCACAAGCCATTTCGCTTAATGCCATCGCCCGCTGGGCAATATTTAATGATCCTACCTGGCGCAAGGGTGAATACAAGCATAATCCCAAAGACGGCCTCGCGCTAGCCCGTGGTATCGGCCATATTACCTTTCTTTCTGACGAATCTATGAATAGCAAGTTTGGGCGCCGATTTTCGGCACGGGACGGACAATTTGACTTCTTCGGTCAATTCGAGGTCGAGCGGTATCTAAATTATAATGGCTATAATTTTGTAGATCGTTTTGATGCCAACTCTTTTCTTTACCTGGCCAAGTCTCTGGATCTTTACGATATTTCATGGGGATATGAGTCAATGGCCGAGGCTTTCAGCCAGGTCCAGGTCCCGATTCAATTCTATGCGTTCAGCTCTGACTGGCTCTACCCCCCGTATCAAACGGAAGAGATGGCCACCTGTCTCAAGGAACTCGGCAAACAAGTTGAATATCATCTCATTACGTCGGCGTATGGTCACGATGCTTTTCTGCTGGAGCATGAGACCTTCACCCCGATGGTGCGGAATTTTCTTGAGCAAATCTGAAACGGTGAATACCCCTAGCGAACAAAATCCATCCGCAAAATTCAAGGATGATCAGCTGTTCAGAAAGTTGCGGCATGGCACAGGCAAAGCCATTGGTGATTTCGGACTGATTGCAAATGGAGATCGTATCGCGGTAGCAGTTTCCGGAGGCAAAGATTCGTACACGCTGCTCCTGTTACTTGAAGAACTCCGCAGGAGAGCTCCAGTGCAATTTGAACTTATCGCTGTCAACATTGATTCCGGCTACCCCGGGTACCGTGCTGATATCATCGAAGATTTTCTCCGGAAAAACGGATTTTCCTATCGAATGGTGCCAAGTGAACACTATGACATTATTAAAGAGAAACGGCGTCCCGGCTCCTCCTACTGTTCGATCTGTTCGCGCCTGAAGCGGGGTGCGCTCTATGAAGCCGCCCAGACATTAGGGTGCAACAAGCTTGCACTCGGCCATCATCGGGAGGATTTTATTGAGACCCTCCTGCTGAACCAGTTTTTTGTCGGCTCACTGAAGTCAATGTCCGCGTCCATGTTGGCCGATAACGGCATAGTTACTGTCATCAGGCCACTTGTCTATATCGCCGAAGAAGACATCATTTCATTTTCTCACCAGGCGCAGTTGCCGGTTGTCTGCTGTTCTTGCCCTGTCAGTGGTACTGCTGATATGCAACGCACGCGGATGAAACAGCTGCTTGAAGAGTTGCAGACCACTATTCCGCATGTCAAAAACAGCCTACTAAAAGCCCTTTCAAATGTTCACCCCCGCCACCTGCTTGACACATCGCTGCGCAAGGATGCGGTGGGAAGTGGGGAGACTGCGACTCTTTGCATTCCCCCAACTATGTCTCCTGATCCCCATGTCAGCGAGAAGATCAACGACTGAATACCAGCCACTAACCGCCACAACAGCTACGCCTGCTATCAGTATTGCTTCCATATTGTCTCCTTATCGTAAAATATATGCAGAGCATAGCAGTACGATATGACAGAATATGTCAGGAGCAAGTTCAAGCGTTGCATTCTGTCCCTTCCTGACAGAAAATAACATTGGTTACGGAGGTAATCATTTTTCAGGGTTTGGTCATCAGAAGCGGGACACACTGGACGTTTCAGAAAGGTGGGATGTTCTGCGGGGAAGGAGTAAACCACGGCAATAAGCCGCGATGGGCTCGTCGACTGTTACATTTTCGATATGAGAGCGAGGTGTGCAGGTGAGTCAGGGTTCGCCGCGCTCTGCTTCACCTGAGAGCATGACAAGATCAACTCGCCGGTTTTTGGCGCGTCCCTCGGGAGTGGCATTATCGGCAATAGGCCGGAACTCGGCATAGCCGGTTGCCGATATTTTATTAGGATCTATGTCAAAGTGTTTAAGCAGATATTTCAGGCCATTTGTCGCACGTGCCGTTGACAGTTCCCAATTGGATGGGAATTGGGCCGTGCTGATCGGTATATTATCGGTATGCCCTTCGAGCCGCAATGGGTTATTATACTGGCTCATCACTTCTGCGATAGTATTAATCAGATCATAAGCCTCCGGCTTGATGGTTGCCTGGCCGGAATTAAAAAACCCGGCTTCCTTGAGACTGACGATCAGGCCGCGGCGCGTTATTTCCAGGGTCACCTTGTTTTGCGCGCCCTGTTTAACGAGATATGCTTCCACCGCCGATTTGATCTGACGGAAATCCTTCTCTTCCGCCCGTGTTTTTGCATGCCCGCTCCGCGCCTTGCCCATCGGCGCCAGTTTTATCTCCGGGACGAGCGAGGGAATAACAGTAATCGCCTGCGAAGGAATAACATTGACTTTCGGGGCACTTGCACCGGCATTTGCCATGCCGAAGGACTGCTGAATAGCCTGCATAACCTCTTCAACCTTCTTCTTGTCGCTCTGCCCCATCGCATACAGGACTACGAAGACAGCAAACAGCAACGTAATAAAGTCTGCGTAGGAAACGAGCCAGCGCTCGTGGTTGACATGCTTTTCCGGTTCTTTTTTGAGTGCCATGTCTGGTTAGTGGCCGCCCACGTAAGCCATCAGTTTCTGTTCAATAAAATGCGGATTTTCCCCATTCTGGATCGCAATCAATCCCTCCAGTATCATGATCCGCCGCAACATTTCTTCTTTCATTCGTATCTTGAGCTTGGTTCCGATTGGCAGACAGATTACATTAGCAACAATCAGGCCATAAATGGTAGCAACGAATGCAACGGCAATACCGCCGCCAAGCTTTGAGGTGTCGGAGAGGTTGGCCATAACGTGAATCAAGCCGAGAACGGCTCCAATAATACCGATTGTTGGCGAGAACCCACCGGCTGCTTCATAGAATTCAATTGTATGTTTGGTATGGTCTTCATAGGCCATAATATCCGCTTCAAGCGTTTCACGGAGTTTTTGGGGATCAATACCGTCAACCACCAGGGAGATCCCTTTTTTGATGAAAGGGTCCCGGGCTGACTGAGCCTCCTGCTCGAGCGAAATCAAACCGTTACGGCGGGCTTTAGTGGCATAGTTGATAATATCTTTTACCACCTGCTCATGGTCTACTTTTGCCGGCAGAAATACGACTTTAACACCTTTCAGCGCATTTATAATTGCGGAGAGTGGAAAGCAGACAAATGTGGCGCCAAAAGTGCCCCCTAAAACAATTATCGCAGCCGTAGGCTGTATCAGCGCCGACATGTGCACACCTTCGAGTGCTGCACCGCCAAAAACGGCCCCGAAGGCCATCACCAGCCCTATTATGGTAGCTAAATCCATGCGCTATAAATCCCGACTGTGGAATGGAATAGTGTTCTGTTCACCTTGAAAATCCGCCGAGGCATCTTCCACCCGGTCCTTTGACCAATCAAGCCTATGTGCCAAAGTGCGGCCGAGATACCGTCTGGCCGCCGGAAATGCCGCCCGGCGTGAAATTTTGGCGCGAAAGGCAACGATCCGGCTTATGATGGTGCTTGCCCGATCAATAACAATATACCGATTTCCGTTAAAAAGAGTGATGACCGTATCCGGCGTTTCTTCGATACATATAATATGGTCCGGGTTCAGGTACATCCGCTGTTTATCCAGACGCGTCACTACAATCATGAAAACTCCGCTCGACTGATGGGTGTTTTTCTATAAATATCAAAACCTGTACCAGGTCAAGAACTTTCTGCTGTTTATAACTCCCCTGATGCGGGAATCGGTCAGATCATGGCATCGATGGCTTCGAAGTCAATATGGCGCTCTGCAATCGAATTTATCAGTTCAATCTTTTCGCGATCCTCGGGACCGATTTTCGAAACATGCTCGCGTAACTGGTAAAAAACTTCTGATGATGTCTCTACAATGCGGATATAGGGAATTTTACTGTCATCGATAATGCGCTGGGTAATATCGGAAACCGCCACATGCCCGCCAATGACAAGACCGGCAAGTTTTTTCTTGTATTCCGGTATGTGGTGAAGAGATGAGGCGGTAACCAGTAACTCATCACGTGAACTTGTCACAATCAACAGCGTTGAGTCATCAAGATTGTCGATAACGCGTTGCGATGACGCCGCGCCCAATTGAATTGTGTGACAGAGGCGCTTCCGGTCGGCAGGATCACCATTAAGGGGCTGTTCCAGCAAATCGGCGATATGGAGAAGCGTCGGATCTGCCAATGTCGGCAAATAGTCAAAAGCGCTTGTGACCATAAGGTTCCTTCCTGCAAAAGCTTTCTCAAGGTAGCCGAGGGTATTCTCCCTCTTTGCAGGTACCAGCTTGTTGGCCATGATGAAGCGAACATCCGCTTTCTCCCGTTGATACAGCGCCAGATTAAGTTCAACGGCATCTACGACATTCCCGATTCCACCTCCGGTAACCAGCAGGACCGGAGCGTTCAGTTCAGCTGCAATTTGCGCGTTATTCATACCGACGACCGAACCGACTCCCCCATGACCGGCACCCTCGATAATCAGAAAATCATACTTCTTTTCAAGCTCATCACAAGCGAAACGAATTGCTTTGCGGGGTGATGAAGAGTCAATATCTCCGTCCAGATACCGACGGGTCGTTCCGGGAGTCAGGGTAACCGGAGACATGAGCGCAACGTCACGTTCAACACCAAAAACGCTGGAGAACATGGCAGCATCCTTGTCGACAATCGTACCGTTAAACTCGGTCCATTTGGGACCAATCGGTTTCATGAAGCCGACTCGCCCGTACTTCTTCAATGCCAGATGCATCAATGAGAGACTGATGGTGGTTTTTCCGCAATGCTGTCCGGTAGCCCCTATAAAAATTTTTCTACACATGGCTGCGTCTCTCCTGCAACGGATAAGTGCGGCGTTGCTATGTTTTCGAAAAAATTGTCATACGCATCTTCGCCTGCATGAAAGTGTAAAAAGCGCACCCCCATGCCGCTTTTCTTGACAAGATGGAAAAGATTCGGCGGGACTTTTTTCGCCCACATGACACGTGCCTCCAACTCTACAACTGTTCCTCCTGGGAGTACGATCTCAACTTTTATTTTTGAGTTAGGAGGGATGATATATGGAGACCTAATAAACATCCCAATCATGGAAATGTCTTCCGTATATGCAACTCTTACGGGCTCATCGATGCCAAAACGGATAGAAATGCGTTTTTTGATGCGCCTGATGTCACGTTTATCAGCCACTCTGCCCGTCCCTGCGTCTTATTAAGGAACATCAAACAGACGCGTTCGTATGATGCCAGAAACATACCATAATTTCAATAAATAGCAGAACAATCGATAAAACACTTTACTTTGCGCGCCAGTACACATGTCACTAAAATTGAATTGACAGAGCAACAGCAATCAACTACCTTGGCTTTGCTAGGGGAGTTTAGACTGAGAGCGGCTGATAAACGCCGCGACCCTTCGTACCTGATCCGGGTAATGCCGGCGTAGGGAAGCGCGACCGATTGTTGTATTAAAACAAGCCGCTTCTGCGGTTTTTTTCGTTTGTGGAGGTTGACATGCGGATTATATTAAACGGTGATGCCATTGAAAAAGCAGACGGCCTAACGGTCGAGACATTGTTGCAGCAGCTCGGAATTAGCCGGGAACGTGTCGCCGTCGAGTTAAATGCCAACATCGTACCAAAGGCCGGCTATGAAAAACAGCTACTGTCGGATGGCGATAAAATTGAAATAGTCCATTTTGTTGGTGGAGGGTAACGGTATGACGCAAACTGTAGACAAATTGATCATTGGCGGGCGGGAGTTTACTTCACGCCTGATGGTGGGTACCGGCAAGTATGCCAGTTTCGAACAGACCGCCCGGGCGCTGGAAATGTCTGGGGCCGAGATTATTACGGTAGCGGTCCGGCGCGTGAATCTCGATCGCAGCAAAGAGTCATTGCTCGATTATATTGACCCAAAGAAATATACCCTGCTTCCCAACACAGCCGGTTGCTACACAGCTGATGACGCGGTACGTACCTGTCGCCTGGCCCGTGAAGCCGGCATGTCGGATTTCGTCAAGCTAGAAGTGCTGGGAGATGAAAAAACCCTTTTCCCGGACAACGAAGAGCTGCTTAAAGCCGCAAAAATACTGGTGGCCGAGGGTTTCACCGTCCTTCCCTACTGCAGTGATGATGTGATCGTCTGCAAAAAACTGGAAGACCTGGGGTGTGTGGCCGTTATGCCGTTGGGGGCTCCGATCGGTAGCGGCCTTGGTATTCGCAACCCTTATAATATTCGTATCATCCTTGAAAATGTCAGCGTGCCGGTCATTGTGGATGCAGGTGTCGGCTCGGCATCTGATGCCGCC
>JAQUCQ010000130.1 GCA_028686145.1 Desulfuromonadaceae bacterium
GTACGCACGAATTGCTTTTGACGGTCAGCATGTGCCGAATATTTTTCCACTGGTGGAAAGCTCGATCATTGTTACTTCACACAGTAAAGATCTGGCACTTCCGGGCGAGCGGATCGGGTATCTCGCTGCCAATCCCCGGATGGCAACTGCCGGACAGTTTATGGAAGGGGCGGTTTTCAGCAATCGCGTCCTCGGATTTGTCAATGCGCCGGCGTTGATGCAGCGGCTCGTGGCCAAGCTGCAGAATGAATCGGTTGATATTGCCAAGTATCAGGCTAAGAGGGATTTACTGGTGAGCGAATTGAGTAGTATGGGGTTCAAGCTCGTCAAGCCGGATGGCGCGTTTTATCTCTTTCCTGAATCCCCGCTTGCTGATGATGTGGAGTTTGTCAAGCTGGCTCAGAAACATCATATTCTACTGGTTCCCGGGGCAGGATTCGGTGCCCCCGGCTTCTTCCGGATAGCTTACTGTTTTGATATTGGAGTGATTGAACGGAGTCTCCCAGCCTGGCGCGCACTTGCAAAAGAGGTGGGACTGAAAGGATAGGGACTGATGGCCTTGAATCCGGAGGAACTATTTTCCCAGTTCCTCCGCTTTTTTTTCAAGGAAACCAATGAAATCGATGGAGCGGTAAACGAAACGGAGATTAAAACGGCTCTCATACAATAATAACGCTGATGCAACAAAAAGAAAAAGTCCGCCGCAGAGGGCAATTAATGTCGGGATCCAAGCCTGTTCAGTGCTGCCATAGGCAACAGTGACGGCGATGGCCAGACTTGAAGCCACAAAGAGTAATGTTGCAAAATAAAGTGAGACCATTGCTTTCTGGATTAATGTTGCCCGTCGCCTTTGCAGTTCGATCTGGTCCCGCAAATGTTTCATCCGTTCTTCCGGGTAGGAAATGGTGCCCGATATAATTGCTTCGACTTCGCCCTTCATGATATTGACCCGGTCAAAGATACGCCCCAGGCGGGCAGACGTGGAGAATATAAGCGTTCCGCATGCGGAAATCAGAACCGCCGGGGTAATCATTGAGGTTAAAATGTGTGAGCTGCTGAGTGCTTCCAGCAGCTCTTTTTCATGTCCGACCATTGGTATATCCTTGGGCGTTCGGTGATGGTCTGAATCAGGCAATCAGCTTCAACTCTTCAATCAGGCTAGCCAGTACATCATACCCTTTTTGCCAAAATCCACTGTCAGTGATGTCAATACCGGCAAGATGGGCGGTGTCGGCCGGTGAAAGTGCCCCGCCAGATTCCAGCAGGGCATGGTAGCCCGGTTTGAATGAATCTCCCTCCTCACGGTACTTCTGGAAGAGCGCCAATACCAGCAGCTCGGCAAATGTGTAGGAATAGCAGTAAAAACGGCTATGAATAAAATGGCTGATATAACTCCATCCCCAGCGATAAGCGGGAATCATTTCGACTGAATCGCCGTACAGCTTGCCGTTCTCCTCCAACCATATTTCCGCAATGCGGTCGTTCGAAAGCAGTCCCTCCGTACGCTCATTGTGCAGGCGAAGCTCAAAGCGCGTCAACACGGTCTGGCGGAAAGTGGTGGCAATGATGTCTTCAATTTTAGCACAGAGCAGCGAGCGGCGCACGACCGGATCCTTTTCGTTATCAAGTAGTCTGCGAGTCAGCAGCATTTCTCCGAAAACTGAAGCGGTTTCGGCCAAAGGAAGCGGGGCATGATAGTTCAGCATGGTCTGTTTTTGTGAGATCACAAAGTGCAGGCCGTGTCCGGCTTCATGGGCAATAGTGGCCAGATCGCGTAACGTGCCGGTAAAGTTCAGGAGCAGATAAGGAGGCGTGTCAGGTGATATCCCCATGGCAAAAGCCCCCCCCGATTTCCCGGTGCGGGGTAAAACATCGACGCGACGATCGGTAAAAAACGCATCAACAATGCCGCCAAATTCTGGGGAGTACTCCTGGTAAGAATCCACCACCAGAGACTGGGCCTCTTCAAAGGTATAATTTCGCTCCGCTTCAGCTACCGGAGCGTAAATATCGCAATTGCGCAGCTTGTCCATCTTAAGCATTCCGGCCTTGATGCGGAAATACTCCTGGGCAAGGCCGTAATTGGCTTCGGTTACGCACATCAGGTGTTCAACTGCTTCATCCGGAATCTCATTGCCGATATTGGTCGGCTGGATCGGCGTACTATAGTTACGTAATTCCATCTCCTGGCCATGATCAAGGGCCATATTGTTGAAAACCGAGTTGTAGACGATGCCGTTTTCGCCGTGACGTTCCAGGAAAAGTGTCATTGCCCGGAAACGGACATCAGGCGATGTGTGGTGCAGCAGGGAAAGCAGCTCTTCACCGGTGAAGTCGCGTTGTTCGCCATCCAGTTCCATCTTATAAGTGAATGATGCAGAAAGTTCATCGAACAGTTTGGTAAAGGCGCGAACTCCGGTCAGATCCTTGCGGGTCAGGAGCCGTTCCTCGTTCTCTTTAAGGGTGTGGGGGCGGAATTTACGCATGCCTTCGAGAAAATGGAGGTAGGGAGACGCCTCGGGAAATGCCCGGAATGATTCAAAACGTTCATCGTCCAACTCCATCAGTTCCAGGTCGAAAAATAGCAACTGCTGGGATAACCGGCTCCCCAACTCGGAACAGCGCTGGGAAAGGGCGCGGAATGTCTCGTTTCCCGAGTTGTCGGCGAACAGCAGATGGGCATAGCAGAACGGCTTGGACATGCGGGTCTGAAGCGTCTCATATTCGCGAATAGCGGCCAGAAGAGCAGCGTTGTCCAGTGAAGCTGTTTTCTCAAAATAGCTGTTGCGAAAGTCGGCTGCCAGTCGTTCAAACGAGCCAAGGTCCGCTTCCAGTTCAGGAGAATCGGGGGAGGGGTAGAGCAGGGTGGTGTTCCATGTCAGATCTGTCTGCGGCATTATGGTAGGCCTCCGGATCGATAAAGTAGTATTCTTAACCTATACACTGTATCTATGGAAGGCGTCAAGACAGGCTCGTGTGCCGACACCAAGCAGATGCTGAACCAGCCACTGGTTTTCAAGCCTCGGTTCTCATGCTCCGTAAGTGCAAAGATCAGCGTCAATTCATCAACACATTTCTCTCTGTGACATTTTGAACGGAGAACGGTATATTGGCTTTCATCTGAATGCCAGAACAAAGGAGATTCACGATGAACAATTATATCCTCTATCTGCTGATGCTCTGCGGCGGTATTATGATAGCCGTCCAGCCTTCCATAAATGCCCGTTTGGCCCGGTTTGTCGGCGTACTGGAAAGCTCCTGCATCTCGTTTGCCGTCGTCACGGTTGCGCTGTTCATCGTGGTGCTGCTGGCCGGACGTGGAAGCATGCGTGAGGTTACCGGAGCATCGTGGTGGGAGTTGACCGGAGGATTGTTGGGGGCTTTCTTTGTCACCATGACGATATTTGTGGTGCCGCGGATCGGCACTGCTGCTGCCATGGCTGCCATCATTGCGGGCCAGCTTGCCACCGGGGTGATTATGGACCATTTCGGCATGTTCGGCGGTCGCCATATACCGCTGGATTCAAGCCGCATGATTGGCATCGCCCTTCTGATGGCCGGTGGCTGGCTCGTTTTTCGTCGTGTCGCCAGTTAAAGGAAAGTGGATTGTCGTACCAAGCAGACCAATGGTGTTTTAATGGTTGATGCTTGTTAATATAAACGCCGCCGAGCCTGATACTGGCGACTCAGTTCCCGACCACCCCAGATAAGCGCTGTCAGCATCAACAATACACCGCAGCCGAACGATATCCGCGCAATCAAATGGTCATACTGCATTAAGTCCAGGCGGGTCAGGATGATCTCCCAATCGTGATAGTCTTCCACTTCACTCCCGGTAACGCCGCCGAGCAGCATCAGCTGTCCGGACCTGGCGTCGTCCATATAGGGAGCAATGTCCATGAAACTCTGACCAAGCCACCAGAGGCCGACCGACGCGGCAAACCGGTCTGCTTTGAGAATAAAGGAGATGGTTACCACAAGCGGAATGAGCCACTGTCCGAGAGTACCACCCAGCACCTGGATGAAACGTCCGAATGGCGCAAATATGACATGCCCGGCTTCATGAAAAGGGAGGTTAACCAGATGCATGTACGATTCTGAAAAGGCTTCACCGCTTATGGGAGTAAAGATGAATGTGACTCCCCAGATCAGCAGAACCACCCACACAAATACTCTTCCTGCCAGTTGTATTGGGCTCTTATTTGGCTCATCATGACTGGTTCCTGACAGGCGGTCATTCCATATACGTTCTTCTTCTGAAGAGGCGATTTCGTGATCGGCCTCGTGCTCATATCCCACCGGGTGTACTTTTGCGAAAATAACACCACAGCGAAGACATTGCATTGTGCTGTCTGGTTGTTCAAATGTGCATTTTGGGCAGATCATGGCACAACAGTCTTGTGCGGAAGTTTGAAAATGTTGTTTTCAGCAAAGGTACACATCACTCAGTCCACCCCTTTGACCGCTGCAGAGCTCTGCTCCAGTTCCGTCGCAGTTCTGCTGCCTTCCCTGGCTCCATTGACGGGGTAAAGATACGCTCCGCCTTCCAGAGCTGCCTGATTTCCCCCCGATCCTGCCAATAGCCAACAGCCAGTCCGGCCAGATAGGCTGCCCCCAGTGCCGTCGTTTCCCGCACCTGTGGCCGCACGACCGGAACCCCGAGGAGATCGGCCTGAAACTGCATCAGCAGATCGTTGGTGGTCGCACCGCCATCAACCCGCAGTTCGCTCAGTGGGGTGCCGGCATCCGCCTCCATCGCTTGCAGCAGATCGGCGGTCTGGAAGGCGATGCTTTCCAGGGTGGCTCGGGCAATATGCCCGGCGGTGGTGCCGCGAGTGATACCAAACAGGGCACCACGAGCATACGGATCCCAGTGGGGGGCTCCCAGGCCGGTAAAGGCCGGAACAAGGTAGACTCCACCGTTGTCAGGAACAGAGGCGGCCAGCGTTTCAACCTCGGCAGAGGTGCGGATGATGCCAAGGCCATCCCGCAGCCACTGCACCGCTGCTCCGGCTACAAAGACGCTGCCTTCGAGGGCATATTCAGTTCGGTCCCCTATTTTGCAAGCAACTGTGGTGATGAGGTTATGTCTGGAAGTCACCGGCATAGTACCGGTATGCATCAACATGAAACAGCCGGTGCCGTAGGTGTTTTTGACCATCCCCGGTCGGTCGCAGAGTTGACCGAACAGCGCCGCCTGCTGGTCACCGGCGATTCCGGCAATTGGTACCTGCGCGGCAAGAAAACGAGCTGCAGTATGGCCATAGATCTGGCTGGAATCAACGATTTCGGGGAGGATTGATGGTGGGATACGGAGTAGTTCCAGTAATTGTGGATCCCAGGCCCCGGAGTGGATATTGAACAGCAGCGTGCGGGAGGCGTTGCTGGCATCGGTAATGTGGCGTTCGCCGCCGGTAAGGTTCCAGACGAGCCAGGAATCGATGGTGCCGAAGGCCAGAAGTCCCGCCTCGGCTTTTGTTCTGGCGCCGGGCACATGGTCGAGCAGCCAGGCGAGCTTGGTGCCGGAAAAATATGGGTCCAGCACCAATCCGGTTTTGGCGCGAAAGGTCGGTTCATGTCCCTGTGCCCGGAGCAAGTCGCACTCGCCCGCAGTGCGCCGGTCTTGCCAGACGATGGCGTTGTGGATCGGCTTGCCGGTTGTGCGCTCCCAAACAATCGTTGTTTCTCGCTGGTTGGTGATGCCGATGGCGGCGATATTGGCAGCAGTCACACCGGCCCGGGCAATCGCCTCCACCGCTACGCCGAGCTGGGAGGCCCAGATCTCTTCAGCGTCGTGCTCCACCAAGCCGGGCGCGGGAAAGATCTGGCGGAATTCTTTTTGGGCGAGACCACGGATAGTGCCGGCGTGGTCAAATACCAGGGCGCGGGAGCTGGTTGTTCCCTGATCAAGGGCAAGAATGAAGCTCATTGTTCATGACCTCCGGAGGTTTATGTCGAACTAGTTTTGGATCTATTTATCCGAGCAAAACGTTTATCTTGCACTTTCCCTGAATTTATCCCAGCACATCCGGCCCGATCTCTATCTTGCCGTTTTCACCACCAACAGGCAAAATCTATATAACATGTAATTTCTGGATAAACACCCAATTTAAGAATTAGTTTAAGTACACATTTAAAATCACATCATTGCCCACTGCAGCCAAAGTAAGACCTCAGATACTTTTCAAATCCATATTTGACGGTTCCAAAAAATGGAGAGACAGTGCGAAATATCAAGTACTGCAGAGAGTGGCCTCACTTCAGCGGCGGAGATTATTCAAAAATATATATTGACGAGTGCCACTGTTTGTTGTATCTACTTCGGACATTTTCGGAGCCGCCAACTTCGGGTCATGCGGATGCTTTCTTAAAATACATGCACAATGTGGCACAGATTTCTGTTGCTGGGTGCATGTCGGTATTCGTAAGTACTTAAAATGTTCTATGTGTGGGGCTGTAGCTCAGCTGGGAGAGCGCCTGACTGGCAGTCAGGAGGTCGACAGTTCGATCCTGTTCAGCTCCACCAAAAAAACTCAAGGGGTTAGCTTAACTGCTAACCCCTTTTTTTGTATTTTTCTTTTATATTGGAGTAGGTGCTGCAATCAGATTTATATGTAATATGAATAATCCCGCCTTCTGTATTGTAGGGCGAGTTGCGTAATGGACAGGCTATCAGGCAATATACTTAATTATGAGGGGGTTTGAATGGATTCACTATTTCAACAACTGCAAGAGTCATTACTTACCCATGCAAGGCCGGTACAAATTGCATTCCATATATTTGAAATATTGAGCAATGCAGGATATGATGACGAACTGATTGCAGAAGTTTCTTCCGCATTGACTGATATTGTTGCATAATCTCTTGTCTTTACTGCAAAGGGGACTTCTTATGTGTAGATATTTGTTTTCAATCTGTTTGTTTCTGTTTCTGATATCAGCGACCGCAGCTTTTGCCATGGGCAACTGTGCTCAGAATAAGTTCGGGCATATCATCTGTGCGCCCCCAGGCGGCACCATTATGCTGAACAAAAATGATGAAGTGGTCTGCGGTCTTGGAAAGTGCGTGGTCAACAAGGCTGGAATAATCTTATGTTCATCCCGTCCGGGAGGATCGGCAATTATTGACATTATGGGCAATCCAGTGTGCGCCGGTGCATGTGTCTCGGCATCGCAGCGTTATTGCCAAGGGAAAAAATAAAGTCGACCACTATTTGATTGCCTGGCAGTAAGGGTACGTATTTAATGGCCATTTTTACGATTCGATTACTCAGGCACTATGGTCTGGCCCGTTAAATCACCGCGTTTATGGAGAAACTGTAATTTCCCAAAAAGGAGAACACCCTGTGCAGATTGTTGATGATGGGCGTTGTTTCATCTGTGGCAAGGAGAACCCCGTCGGACTGCGAGTGGTCTTTGCTGTTGATCCCGAGAGGCGCCGGGCAGAAACTCATGTGCGAATACGTGATGACTTTCAAGGTTGGCAGGGGATAACTCACGGCGGAATAATTTCGGCTCTGCTGGATGAAATCTGTGCTCAAGCCTGTATGTGTTGTGGCATTCCTGTGGTTACCAGCGAGATTAAAATACGATATAGGGCTCCGGTTCCGACCGGATCGCTTGTTACAGTGATCGGTGAGGTGATTGGGGAACGACGCCGTCTGGTGGATGCTAAGGGACGGCTGGAGCTTGACGGTAAAATCATGGCTGAGGCAGAAGTGACCTTGTTTCGGAGTGAGCAACTTCAGAAAAGTTAAGTTGAATCCGTACAAAAAACGAAAGCTTTATGACAATATCTGACGAAAAAATAGCCATTATCGGTGCCGGGGCGCTCGGGTCGGTCTACGGCAGCATCTTCTACGATTTGGACCCTGCGTCGGTATTTTTCATTGCACGTGGTGAACGCTACGACAGGCTGAAACGCGATGGAGTAATCGTAAACGGCCAACACTTCTCGATAGCAGTTGTGAAGCCTGAGGAATGTACACCTGTCTGCCTGCTCATTGTCGCTGTCAAGCATTGTCATCTGGATAGTGCCATCAAGGAAATGAAAAAGGCTGTTGGCCAGACAACTACTATATTATCAGTTATGAATGGAATTGACAGTGAGGAACGCATTGGTGCCGTTTTCGGGATGGAAAAGGTTGTCTATGGCCTGAATCTGGGCATAGACGCGGTGAGGGAAAATAATTCCGTTACCTATGCTAATCAAGGACGCATCTTTTTTGGTGAGAAGAACAACATCGAAATGTCAAAACGGGTCCGACGCATTGACGATCTTTTCAATAAGGCCGGGATAGCTCATGTAATACCCCCGGATATGATTCGCAGCCTCTGGTTCAAATATATGGTTAATGTCGGAGCTAACCAGGTCTCTGCTGTCCATGGGAGTGACTATGGAACATTGCGATCTTCATCTGAGTCAATGAAGCTCATGGAGTCGGCAATGCGGGAAGTCATATCAGTTGCCAGGGCTATGCACGTGAATATATCTGAAGATGATATCCAAGAGTGGTACAAGGTCCTG
>JAQUCQ010000131.1 GCA_028686145.1 Desulfuromonadaceae bacterium
TCCGATCTTGGGGCCACAATCGGCCAGCCACCCTCCGCTTCAGTCAAGGTAACGGGCCGGTGCTTCCACGGGGGAGGGGTGCTGGCCTGACGGCCGGCGTGGGCCAGTTGAATACCGGCTATGCTCCCGCGTTGTGAGATGAAGTGAACAATACGTGTCAAGAATTCTATGTGATTGTCGCTCCAAATGCCAAGATCTTGCGGGCTTATCCGCCCCTGAGGCGTTATGGCCGCAGCCTCGGTCAGCACCAGTCCCGCCCCGCCGGTTGCCCGGCTGCCGAGGTGGACCAGATGCCAGTCATTGGCATGGCCCTCCACACTTGAATACTGACACATGGGCGATACTGCAATCCTGTTGGGAATAGTCACGCTACGCAGGGTGAGTGGTTCAAATAGGTGTGACATGATGCCTTCTCCTTGTCGGTAGAGCTTTTGTGGTAACCCTACGGTAATTTTACGACTACCCGCCCCCGGACCGCTCCTTGAAGGATGGCCCGGATCTTTTCCTCCAATCCCTCCAGAGGCACTTCAGTTGCCATTTCTGCTAATTGCCCCGGTTTCCATACGTCTGAAAGTTTATCCCAGACCTGTAGACGTGTGTCGGCAGGGCATTGAACCGAATCAATGCCGATAAGTCTCACCCCGCGCAAGATGAATGGATAGACATTCAAGGGCAGGTCAGGTGAACCGGCCAAACCGCAGCACGTGACTGCTCCACCGTAGCGAGTTGACTTGATCGCTGCCGCCAGGGTCTCTCCGCCGACCATATCGACAACACCGGCCCAGCGTTCTTTCATCATCGGCCGCTCCGCTCCCTCCGTTACTTCTTTACGTGAGATTACTTCAGTGGCTCCTAACGTGCGCAGGAACGCTTCGTCAGAACTTTTTCCGGTGGCAGCGGTAACCCGGTAACCCGCTTTGGTCAGAATGGACACGGCGATGCTCCCGACGCCACCGGTGGCGCCGGTGACAAGGACCACACCGTCTGATGGCCTCACTCCAGCCTGCTCCAGCTTTAATACCGACAGGGCCGCCGTGAAACCGGCGGTGCCAAGTATCATTCCTTCACGCAGTGTCAGTCGCTCCGGAAGGTGCACGGCCCAAGCGGCCGGAATTCGGATATATTGTCCCCAGCCGCCGTCTGTCTCCATCCCCAGATCATAACCGGTGACGATAACAGCGTCTCCCGGTTTAAAACTGCCGCTTACGCAAGAAACAACCTCACCGGCAACATCTATGCCGGGAGTGTGGGGGAACTGCCGTGTCACTCCGGGGTGTCCGGTGGCTGAGAGGGCATCTTTGTAATTGAGCGAGGAGTAACGGACCCTGACAATCAAATCTCCTGGTGGCAGGTCGGCGATGGTGCGCTCTCGAATCTCCCGAATAAACGTGTTGTCGGGTTTCTTTTCTACGACCAGTGCCGTGAAGCGGGTTTGGTTGTTCATTTTGGTCTTCCTTTCGGTGATATTTTTTGGCATGGTCTCCCGGACCGCCATCCGGAAAAATGCACTACGTCTACATAGAAATCTACTACAGCCGGCGACAGAAACAAGTATAACGTGTTCATTTACGATAAATTGTTTGCTATAACTACCGTATGAAGCATTTGAATGGCATCTGTATTTTCCACGAAAATGTCACAAGGAGGATTAAGAGCATATGAGCGTGATCGACCTTGATTATCTTCGTACCTGGATTGGCACATCACGGATTGACGAGGACCTGATTGCTGCCCGTCATGCCCGGTTGATGGCTGCCACAGTGGATTGTCTGGCTATGGAAAAAATCTGTGATGGAGAATTGTTGCCACCGCTATGGCATTGGATCTATTTTCTGGAAGGGATGCCTTCACGCGAGCTCGGCCTCGACGGTCATCCGGTCCGGGGCGGCTTTATGCCGCCGGTATCATTGTCCAATCGGATGTGGGCCGGCGGCCGCGTGTCATTTCTGGCGCCGGTGCAGATCGGCTCAAGCGTGCGCAAGAAGTCAACAATTCTGAAAGTTGATCACAAACGTGGCACCTCAGGAGATTTGGTTTTCGTGACGGTCCTTCACGAGCTTACATCGCTTCAGGGCGAGCTGCTGATTCGAGAGGAACAAGACATTGTTTACAAGAATTCCACCCCGCCTAAAAAAACCTCCAGTGGCGTGTCCCCCATTCCTTCCGCACAATTCATGAAGGCGTTTACTCCTGATTCAACGACGCTGTTCAGATATTCGGCACTGACTTTTAACGGGCACCGTATTCACTATGATGTTGACTATTGCCGTAAGACGGAAGGGTATAGAAACCTGGTTATTCACGGCCCGCTGAATGCCACCATGTTGGCTGCATATGCCGAAGAGATCAGCGGCCGCCGGGTACACAACTTTAGCTATCGTGGTCTGTCCCCGGCTTTTGTTGGTGACTCGATCATGCTCCAAGCGAATGTTCTGGGAGATAAAGTAACTCTGAATTCTGTACTCGGCACCGGCGCAGTATGTATGCAGGCTGAAGCCCTTATTGCCTGAAAACATACAGTGAATTTTGATACATTTACACTGGAGTTTGAGGTCAGTGTATAAAATGAGTAGACATAACTTGTTTCTGAGTATATATCGTACGAAAATTTCATAAAGGAGGGTTTATGAACAAATCAGAACTCGTTGCAAAGATTGCAGAAGGTGCGGATCTAACCAAGGTTCAGGCAGAAAAGGCACTTAACAGTTTTATTGCTGAAACCACAGCAGCTCTCAAAGCCGGTGATAAAATCACTCTCGTTGGTTTTGGCACATTCAGCGCGGTAACCCGCGCTGCCCGTACGGGAAGAAATCCCCAGACTGGCAAGGAAATGAAGATAGCTGCCAAGACGAATGGCAAATTTGCCCCCGGCAAGGCTCTTAAAGATTTGAATGCCAAGCCTGTTAAAGCGGCCAAAGCCCCAGCCAAGAAGAAATAATGAAAACCACGGGGAGCTCAGGATGAGCTCCCAGTTCTTTCCAGCTGTTTATATTCTGTAGCGTTCCTTGATTATTACAGATGTTCTCCACATCCTCCGGCCTGCGCCACCTTGTCTGCCTGAATCGCCCATCTATGTCCTGCGGGATAGACCTATACGTTGAGAGGAGATACTATGATAGCCGGCAGAGGTGCATCATTTCAGGAGATAGTAGCGACATCCCCGGTTATTCTCGGTGAAGGAGCGGTCATCGAGCGTTTGCGGCGTTCAAGCAGTACCCGGCTTGACGAGCATGTGGTTAATTCGGCCTTCATCTATCAAGAGACTGGTCGGGCGGCACTAGAACTTATTTGTCGCCAATATCTGGATATCGGCCGTCGCTACAACCTGCCTTTGTTACTCTCCACTCCCACCTGGCGCGCCAGCCGGGAGCGAATTGCCGCCGCCGGATTGGCAGGCCGCGATCTGAACGGAGACAACTTCCGCTTTTTGGCCGGGTTGCGTAATAGTTACGGTGATTACGCGCACCAGGTAACTATTTGCGGGCTGATGAGCTGCCGCGGAGATGCCTACAAGCCGGCCGAGGCCCTGGCTGCCGATGCGGCCAGGGAATTCCATGCATGGCAGGCCGAAGCACTTGCTGCAGCCGGTGTCGACTTCCTGCTGGCGTCCACACTTCCTGCGCTGAGCGAGGCCCTGGGGTTGGCGCGGGCTCAGGCTGCAACCGGGCTGCCATATGTGATCAGTTTTGTGGCCCGGCCTGAAGGTACCCTGCTGGATGGCACGCCACTCAACGATGCCATAGCCTCCATCGACGCTGCTGTAACTCCACGCCCCATCGCTTATCTGATTAACTGCACCCATGCTTCAGCTTTTCGTAGTGCCATGTTGAACGGCACTAATTCCTCTCCATTGGTCAGGGAACGGGTTATCGGCCTGCTGGCCAACACAGCGGCCCTCAGCCCGGAAGAGCTTGATGCCAGCCCTGAACTGGTGGAAGAGGAACCCGAAACGTTTGGGCGGAGTGTCGCGGCACTGAACAGTGAATTGGGCATGAAGGTGCTGGGTGGTTGCTGTGGCACCGATGAACGGCATATTGAGTGCTTGGCGCAGGAGCTTACCAGGAATAGATAGTCAAACCTACTGTGCATCAATTTTGAATGTATTTACCAAAATGTAGGCTGTCAGCTAATGAAACATCCCGTAAGGACTCGGTCTTGTTCCACTATCGATCTGATTTCATCGATGCAGTTGCGTGATGAGAGAACCGTGTAGAATTCTTTCTTTAAGGTAACAGCCAATCTGGCAGCTTCAAGCCACTCCGATGTGCTGAAAGGATCGCTTCTGATGGCATCCCAAAAGTCGGTCGTTTCGAACAGGGTCCGAATGGTGCCTGTCTGTCCTTCCTGGAGCCTGCTGACGATGTAGGTGGCAACGCCGACCTGGAGCCCGTGCATCCGGGGGCGTGCAGATATTTGATCAAGCGCGTGTGATATCAGGTGTTCACTGCCGCTGGCCGGCCGTGATGAGTTGCATACCTCCATGGCAATACCATTTAGCATCAGTGATGTTCCCAATAACCTGGCGCCTTCGTGATCCCTTATCGGCCGTGAGATGAATTGGTAGACCGTCGCATCGGACAGCAGGGCTGCAAAATCATTGACCAGTTCACCCGTGGCGTGGAAGGCAAGTTTCCAGTCTCGTACTGCAGTCAGTTTGGCCGCCAAATCGCCAATTCCGGACAACCAGAGTTGTTTCGGGGCGGCCAGGCAGGCATCGGTGTCAATTATTACGCCGAAAGGCATGGCCGCCGGAAGAGAGCGCTTGCATCCCTCGATGGTCAGGCTGGCACCGGGACTGCAGAATCCGTCATTGGAAAGTGATGTCGGTACGGCAATATTCGGCAATCGGCCCAGAAAGGCCACATATTTGGCAACATCCAGCGCTCTCCCCCACCCAAGTCCGATGATGGCCGAGACATCGCCAGGCAAGGAGACGAAGATGCTTTGTGCTTGTTCGAAGCTGGCTTCGGAGCAACTGAACCACTGTTGGGTCTGTACATTTGCCGCTGCCAGTGCTTTCTTGGCAGATGCCATAATGGCGGCCGGGATCTCGCTGCTGGCGATAACCGCTACATTATTAAAACCGTACCGGCAGCAGTAGATGCCGAGTTTTTCAAGCGCCCCGCTCTTGATCCTTACCAGGCTCGGGATAGCGATGGTCGTACGTGATTGCATCATGCACTTTCTCCGCATAAGCTGACCGGGATGTCGCACCATCTGTCGAAGTTCACGAACGGCTCCCGGCGGCTTTCAAGTGCCTCTGCCAGCCAGCCCCGTGCAAAGCGGCGCTCGGGCGGTATCAACAACGCCGGTGCCAGGTCTGGGCGGCCGTCTCCGGCAAAGGCGGTATCAAAACCTTGATCAAGATAATGCTGTACTACGGCAGCCTTGTCGATTCCTGTTTCAGCGCTAAAAAATGGTGATTGACGCGGCGGTTTCATGAAAAGCCCCCGGCCGGGGAAGAACTCGCCTGGATTAGCGTGTATGAGAACCTTGATCCCGGTAGGGGCCAGAATCCGTTCGATATAAAATGAGCATCCGGCCGAGGCGATTACCAGTGCCCAACCGGTATGTTGCAGATGTGCAAAACCCTCGACCAGGCAGCTTTCTACCTTCATCTCCGCCAACATGATATCAAGTTCATGCTCATCGACCCGGAGTCCGGAAAAAATTTCAGCAAGAGCATTGAAATGGCTTGTAAAACCCTCTTCATAACGTTTCCACGGAGCAGTCGCCCCAGGAGGCAGATGAGACAAGGCGACCATGAAAAAATCGCGTTCAGTCATGGTGCCGTCAAAGTCGCTGATCAGTATCTTCTTCTTAGTAGTCATCATTTCTCCGTTTTGAGTTGGTTTACGTTGCTTCGCATCAGCTCAGGATGCCTCAAGACAGAGTGCAGCATAGATCCGGGCTGCGCCGGACACTTCCTCAAAGACCACCCGCTCATCAGGCGTGTGAGCTGTTTCCAGAGATCCGGGACCGAGGATAAGCGGTTTTACACCCGATGCATAAAAGAGATTGCCGTCCGAATGAGAACGGAAGGCATCCATCTGTAAGGGCTGACCAAGACGAGGGTAGACCTCCTGTAAAATTTGTGCCAGACGGTTGTCGGTGCCAAGATTGTAGCCTGCGGAGGCAAAATCAAACGTGACTTCGAGATTCAGCCCGGAAATGGTCCGGTCAAAGTTGGCGACGATACAGCGAATTTCATCCTGGAGTGAGAATGGGTCATGGTTGGGCGGCAGATGCAGATCTATCCAAGTTTCACAACGATCCGGAACGACAAAACCGGCCTGTGATGATCTCATTTCCCTGATCGAATAGACTATGTCAGATGTAGCCCGATCGAACAACGGGTCATTCCCTAACAACAACAAAACATGCAGCATCGATTCAACGGCATTATGACCCAGCTCAGGAAGAGAGGAGTGGCTGCGGAGGCCGCGTGTGACGAAGCCTGCCTCCAGATAACCGTAATGCGCGAATCCGGCCGCCAGGTTGGTGGGTTCGCCGATGACCACCCAGGGAGGTTGGTACGATTCAAGAAAGGTGGCACTGCCGTCGCCATTTTCTTCCTCTCCCACAACCAGTAAAAGGCCAACTGAAGGGCGCTCAGCCGGTTTAAGGGCTTCGGTCAGAGCCAACCATGTCTCGATCATGGCCGCGCAGCCTCCCTTCATGTCTGCGCTTCCCAAACCACGGATGATGCCGTCTTCTTCCTGAGGTCCGACCTCGTCCAGGTCCCAGGCCGGGACAGTATCCACATGGCCTACCATGTAGAGTTGCGGTTCGTCTGGCCCCATGGTAACGAGCAGATTATAACGGTCCTCGTCCACTTCCTGGCGTTCTACGCAAAAGCCGGCCCGGGTGAGGAGTTCCTCTAGGTAGATTTGGATGTCTTCTTCCTTGCCGGACGGAGAATAAATGTCGAGCAACTCCAGAAATGTTTTTCTCAGCCGCTCAGGATTAATGAAGTGCCAGATCTTTTCTACGCGAGCGTTCATGGCCTTTTGACCGGTTTTTTTACGGTTTTTCGTGACAGGTTGAGAGACATGTACACGTGTTCCTGAATATCATCAAATCCCTGTTTTTGAAAAAATTGAATTGCCGGTTGGTTGTCGGCAGAGGTGTCAATGATCATCATCCGTACTCCCTGCACCTTCATGCGGTGCTTGATTTCCTTGAACAGCCTGCTTCCTACACCCCCTTGTTGAATATTTATGCGAACTCCTACCCAGACAAGATATCCATATTTCCAGGGTGAATTATGTTTGGTGACTGTTGTTCCCAGGGCAAACCCGAGAATTTTACCGCCTGCTTCCGCCACCAGGCAGAGCTCGTTATCCGAGTTGAAAAGAGTGGTGATTTCATATTCGTCCCATGTACGATAGAGACTTTGAAAAGATTCGGCGGTAAAAACCTCTTCACCAATATGGAAGACCACGGGGAAATCATCGATGGTCATCTCCCTGATTCGGAGCGTATCCTTTTCTGCTGACGGAGTTCCTGGCATAAATTACCTCGGTAATAAAAGTAGCAGTGTGGTGGCACGGCATTGGTTGAACCATCACTCCGGGTATCACCGCTATTTTTTTAATTTTGTTCTTCTTAAACGATTGTTAAGGGCTTGGCGCGTTATGCCGAGCATCATGGCGGCGGTACCCTGATTGTTTTTCGCCAATTCAAGCGCCTTTTCGATAATAACGCTTTCGGCATATTTCAATGTCGGTATTGACGAAAAGCTAATGCCATTAGTCTCGCAACTGGATACTGAATTCCCTTGTTGCATTACGGCCTTTGCTGGTTCCTGTTCGCGTGCAATAACCTTTTTCAGAAGTGCTGTAGAAAGCCTGGATGTCGTACTCCTGCTGACAAAATCATATATGATTGACTGAAGCTCTCGAATATTGCCGGGAAAATCATAGGTAACAAGATAATCGACCAGCTCTTTGCGATATGAAAGTCTGCCTTTTCCCATGGCGCTTGCGGCCTGTCTGATAAAATGGCTCAAAAGAAGAGGGATGTCTCCTGTCCGTTTCCGGAGCGGCGGAATCGTGACTTGATGGGTGCAGAGACGGAAATAGAGATCTTTGCGAAATTTTCCGTCATTCATTCTTTGCCACAGAACTCTGTTGGTTGCCACTACCAACCGTGCGTTGCTTTTGAGCGGGTTGTCGGATCCAAGCTGGTAGTACTCGTTCTCCTGGAGAAGCCGCAGCAGTTTTATCTGTGAAAGTTCGTTCAGGTCTCCAATCTCGTCAAGAAAGATTGTCCCGTTGGCCGCCTTCATGATCAATCCATCTCGATCGCTGAGTGCACCGGTAAAGGCACCGCGACGGTGCCCAAACAGGGTGTCGGAAAACATCTGGTCATCAAGGCCGGCGATGTTGATGCTGACAAAAGCCCCTTTCAGTCCACTCAGTGTATGTACTGCTCGTGCCACCAGTTCTTTGCCGACCCCGGTTTCTCCGGAAATAAGCACCGGTTGCCGTGAT
>JAQUCQ010000132.1 GCA_028686145.1 Desulfuromonadaceae bacterium
GTTCTGGAAGAGGTCCATAAGCACCTTCGTGCCTTTCTTGCCAGGCGTGCACTTCCCACAGCAGAAAAGAGTCTGGACCCGCTTCATGTATTCCGCCGTCATGGCCGGGACATCGACATCCTTGTCAAACAGAATGATACCGTCCCACCCCATAAACGCTCGCAACGGGCGTTTGCTATCAAATACCACCGGCAAACGATAGCTGACCGCCTGCGGTTCCCCGGAAATATTCCTGTTATCGACTGTGTCTCCGCCCCACGTGGAAAAAACGACCTGTGCCACAAAAACCTCCACCAACCAACCCGTATTAATAGGATTAAGTACTCGCAATTATTGAAAAAATTATTTCAGGGAATTGTATACAGTATGCATCAGTATCACAATAACACGTTATAAATCAAGGAAAAAACGGATGAATATTTAACATCTTACTCAACCGCTTTTACCTTTTATGCTCAATGTGCTATATGCGTATGCATATGATGATTTATATTCTCATTCCAGGGAGGACTACATAAATGACAGACCACAATACCACCGAAGAAGCATTCCGCTCACTCTTTGAAATCAATATGGGAATGAAACGGGATGGCTTACTCCAACACGGACAAAATGAGCGCGTGCTGGTGTTCAGCGATGTTATTCGCCCGGACGAAGCCCCGTCCCCGTCCGACCGTGACCGGCGGATACGGCTGAACGCTACCGCACGGGAAGCGGCTGAATTTGCCGCAAAAGAATATGGAAGTGGAACTTTTGTCGAGTTTCCTGCCACCCCCGCTTCGGGGGCAGAACCACCATACGAACTCTGGTTGGCGACGTTCGGTGTAACGGCGATTGCAGCATTGACATCCACCGGCTTGCTGACAAAACTGCTTGCCAAAGCAGCCTCAACTGACGAGATTGCTCGCGCCAGGGAAATTGTTCTCGCACACAGTGAAGACGTTGCCGAAATCATCATAGCCCTGGCAAACAACTCTACCAGCCACACCCGCTATCGCGCTCTGGCATGCGCTGCCGGATGCCGCTTTGCCAGCCTGCCGCATTTCGATCCGGATATGTTCCAAACTTCCATGACCGTAGATTGGAGCGCCCTGGCCACACGTACCGCACGCCTTGTGGAAGCTGTCAACGAAGCAGAATGGATCCGGATCACCACACCTAACGGTACAAATATGATGATATGCAAACAGGGACGGCATGCCGGGGGAGACGACGGACTGTTGACGGTGCCGGGAAGTTTCGGCAACCTGCCGGCCGGCGAGGCATATCTGGCACCGTTAGAGGGAAAAAGCTACGGAGTAATGGTTATCGAATGGGGGCCAACCCGTAAGCTTGATACACCATTGCACCTGACCATCGAAAACGGTGTTGTTGTACGGATCGAGGGCAGTGACAGCCACCGCGCCAGACTGGAAGCAAAATTTGCCGAAAACGCTGCCTGCCGCAACCTCGCTGAACTTGGCATTGGCACCAACGACAAGGCAAGCCGCCCTGACAATGTGCTGGAGGCGGAGAAAATCCTCGGGACTATTCACATCGCCCTAGGCGACAACTCCGGCTTTGGAGGCACGGTCAGCGCTCCTTTCCATGAGGATTACGTATTTTACCAACCAACTTTGACCGCAATTATGGCAGATGGACGTGAACGGGTCATCATTGACGCCGGAATGCTACTTGTTTAAACCGTTAAAAAGCAAAGCCCCGCTTTAGATTAAATAATCAGGCGGGGCTTTCTTAGAGCTGATACGGTTCATATTGTTTCTATAATCACCCTCTCCTGATAGCACGCATCGCGAGAAAGACACCATCTACTTCTGTTGCCGGGGATCTGATCCTTCATCTGTTTGCAAGGAGTCCTGCCTGTTATTTGCCTTGTGCTTTAATCATTTCAATATCCAGAGAGATTGTGATTTCATCTCCGACAAGCACGCCTCCGGTTTCCACTGCCTTGTTCCAGACAAGACCAAAGTCTTTACGATTGATCCTGGTTTCTGCCGAAGTTCCACGGCGAATGTTGCCCCAGGGGTCTTTACTTTCTTTTGAAAGCGGCTCCACATTCAACACGACCTCTTTGGTTATTCCATGAATAGTCAAATCCCCCGTCACTTTCAAAGCACTGCTGCCGGATTTGACCATTTTTTTCGAGATGAATGTCATTGTCGGATAGTTTGCCACATCAAAAAAATCCGCACTCCGTAAATGTTCGTCCCGCTTTTGCACGTTGGTGCTAATGGAGTTAGTATCAATCGTGACTTTAACTTTTGATTTGGTGATGTCCTTATCATTAATTTCTACATTGCCGGCAAATTTTTCAAAGTTGCCTCTTACGTTTGACACCATCAGGTGCTTAACCCTGAAAGCGACATTGGAATGGTCCGGGTCAATATTCCAAGAGGTAGCCAGCGAAAGCGTCGGGACAGCAAGCATCATACATACAGCAACAGCCCTAAAAAAATGTAACATTGTTCAGTTCCTTTCTTTGCTTGGATTGTGGCCTCTCTGCAGCAAGACCTATTTTATCGGTAAAACAAATAGTAATAACGAGCGTCAAATAAGACTTAATTTGACTTGTTATGTACTTGTATACCCGATTATCAGAGCTTTCGGGTAATACTTATATGAGAAAGGCTGGTATTTTTATGCAGAAAGGGAATTATTTTTGAAATCGGAAGGGGATGAACCGGTAAGTTTTTTAAAAACCTTGGAAAAATAGGAGTGCTCCTCAAAACCAAGCTCAAAAGCAATTTCCTTGATAGTACGAGTCGAGAAGAGAATAAGTCTTTTGGCTTCTGTTATCTGGCGTTCATCGATGACATCGGAAACATATTTTCCGGTATAGAGCTTGACGACTTCCCCCAGCTTGCGCGAAGAAAGCCCCAATTCTGACGCATAATAGCTGACGGCATGCTCTGTCTTGAACTTTTGCTCGATGAGGGAATTGAAACGGTTCCAAATACAGAGGGTCCGTGTAAAATCCTGGGGCACCATCCGTGAGTGCAGCAAACGCAGTTCCTCAAGTTTTGCTATAAAAGCGGCGAGTAAGTGACTGAGAGCCTGCAACTGGTATGGATCGGCATGTTTGTACTCGCACCGTAACAGCGAAAAATACGCTTCTATACCGGCTGTTTGCTCCTGAGTCAGCTGCATAGCCGTATGACCGGTAAACTGAGAGAACAGAAGGTGGGAAGGATTCGCCAAAAATTCTTCCTTGAACCTGATGGCACACCCGAGACAATCCACGGATGGAACAAATCGGTGGATACGTCCTTTAGGGATAATGAGGAGTGTCTGCGCCGGAAATTCGATAATATCACCATCAAGCAGATGTTCTGCAGACCCTTGCCGGACCCAGATAATTTCCTGATAGAAATGACGATGCGGGGGCTTTTTGTTGTGACGTATTTGGGCCACCGTTCCCTCGTCCAATTCAACAATCAGGAATTGAGCAGGAATCTCTTCAAAATCTTTTACCACTTGCGGATCGGTTTTGGTGATCAAGCGATTCATACTGCCCTTCTCAGACATCAATACTGGCCGCAGGCTTATGAGAGCTTACAATCCATTAGTGACATTGCATGTAGCACAAATTTATTTTTTGCTGTCCAGCACCTCACGTACCTTAACTGCGATATCAGGTACCGAAAACGGCTTCTGGATGAAATTAACCAATTCGTCAAGCACGCCGTGGTTGGAAATGATATCTGCGGTATATCCCGACATAAACAGGAGCTTTATGCCCTGGTGGAGCGGCAACAGAACGTTCGCCAAATCTCGGCCGCTCATTTCAGGCATGACGACGTCGGTCAATAAAAGATGCACTTCACCATCGTGCTCACGAGCCAGACGGATAGCTTCTTTAGGAGTGTCTGCGGCAAGGACATTGTATCCCTGTTTTTCAAGAATCATTATTGTCATATTCAAGATGGCTGGTTCGTCCTCCACTACCAGGATGGTCTCGTGACCTCGTGGTAATTCGTCTGACATTTTTTCATTTTGATCTTGCGAGACCATGCCCTCATACCGAGGAATAAAAATTGTGAACGTTGTTCCCAACCCCGGCTCACTGTAGACGTTGATAAACCCGTTATTTTGTTTAACGATGCCATAAATTGTTGCTAGCCCAAGGCCGGTTCCCTCGCCAACACGTTTAGTTGTGAAAAAAGGTTCAAAAATGTGGGATAAAGTTTCCTTGTCCATGCCGTGACCGTTATCGCTCACAGCTATTCGGACATATTCCCCGGGCACAGCTTCAATGTGAGTACTGCAGTAAGTCTCATCAATGGTACTGTTTCCCGTCTCAATGGAGATTTTCCCGACGGTATTGATGGCGTCACGGGCGTTTACACACAAATTTGCCAGTAATTGATCAATCTGGGATGGATCCATCTTGACCGGCCACAGCTTGGGATCTGGTTGCCAGCTTAGCTTGACTTCTTCACCGATAAGCCTTTGCAGCATCTTGAGCATTCCGGCAACGGTTTCGTTTAGCTCCAGGACTTTTGGTGCGATGGTCTGCTTGCGGGCAAAGGCAAGCAGTTGCCGGGTAAGATCGGCGGATCGTTCGGAGGTCTTACGAATTTGCTCAAAGTACGTTGCAAGAGGAGATGACTGATCCGACTCCATAAGGCCTAAATGCGAATATCCATTTATAACGGTCAACATGTTGTTAAAATCATGGGCCACTCCGCCTGCCAAGCGGCCAATTGATTCCATCTTTTGAGCCTGTTGGAGCTGACATTCGAGATTGTGGTTCTCGACCTGGGCTTTTTTACGCTCGGTAATATCCTGGACGTACCCACTGAGTGAAATCAGGTTTCCATCTTCATCAAGAGTGGAGTCTCCTGCCTCTGCCCATATGAAATGTTCAGTATTATCTGGCCACAAGATTCTGAATTCCGCAGGAATCGGCTTCCCGTCCCGGATTACCGACTTATACGCCTGTTCGGCAATGTTTCAGGATGTAGTGCCAGTGAGATCACATCAGCAATATCACCAGAGAATGAAGCCTCGTCAACACCGAAGAGCTGGAACATCTCTTTTGACCATTCAACCTGGTTACCCTTAATATACCATGTCCAACTGCCCATCTTTGCAGCTCTCTGAGCTAACTGGAGAGAAGCTTCTGATTTGCGGAGCGCCTCCTCGGACTGCATGCGAAAATTGATTTCCTCTTGAAGCATATTAGCTTTAACATCCAGGCGTTCCTGAGTCTTCTGCCGTTCGAAGACCTCCTCTTCAAGCTGCACAGCCTGCTCCTGCAGCCGCTCTTGCGTCATCTCCCTTTCGGCAATCTCCTCCTCAAGCAACACGGCTTGCTCCTGTAGTTGCTTTTGCGACATCTCCCGTTCAACTATCTCATCTTCAAGCAGGGCATTTTTTTCATAAAGTAATTCGGTACTTTTTGTTAATTTCCGAGACCCGAAAGCGATCAGACCCATCCCCAGAAACCAAATCGTTGCAAGAGTAGAAGATCGGACTATGCTGCCTCGACTTGAAACGTCGGCATAGAGAGCCATGGGGACGGAAACGCTGATGCCGCCACGAATATCCCCAAGTTTGTATCCCTGTGCAGCATGACATTTCAGGCATGGCTGCTCGACGTAGAAGGGTCGCATCAGGCGCAAATACTCCCGCCCATTACTACGTTGCAGGTTACTGAACTCTTTAGCGCCGTTTTCAAAAGCTTTAAGTGCATTTTGTTCCCACGAGTCAGGAGCATTTTCTTTTCTGATAGGATTGAGGCTGGTTATATGACCTCTGACATAATTATCTTCCTTGTCCGCTTGCTCAAACACCTGGCGAGTCATATAGGCAGGGTTGATAAGAGTAAGGAGCTTGCCTGAAGGGGTAATTATGTCACGTTCTTGAATGCGGGAGAGATTTGGGTTTGGCGGTGTTTCAGAAGTTACGGGGACATAAACGCCACCATGCTTTGCTGCCCATTTACGATAAAGAGCATCTTTTTGAAAGGCAATCCTAGCTTCAGCTTTGGCCATATCCAAAATTGCATTTTTTTGCATGTAATATGACCAGACAAATGCGCCGGCAATGGCCAATGTCCAAACAAAGCACAACAAGAAAGTAAATTGCCGGATAACTCGTATATTCAACTTAGTCGACATGGAATCACCTCAACGAATGTATGATTCTGAATTGGGTAACGCCTGGGTGCCAGCTTTTTATCGACAGGGAAATTATTATGAATATTTTTGCCCAGTAGAGTTATTTAACAATCCCATCGACGCAGAAACACTCGTTTCTGGCAAACAAGTTTGTCATCTTGGTCGCCGTTGGCATCTTGCTTGAAACATATCATATTAAACACCCGTTTAGAATCTCTCATATCAAACTTTTGTACAAATCCGGGAACATATTCATACCGTTTTCTGGCCTATACCAATAAGATCAGGCGCAGTAAGCATTGTGCGTCCGCCTGTAAGACAAATCCTACTCAAATAACAACCTGCTATAGATATTGATAGTCTTTATCAGTTTTGGTATAATCTCAATGTAAGGAGTTTAATAGAGCTGAAAGGAGATGAATAGTCATGAGAGGCTCAACACATCTCAAGTCTGTTCGAAATTATGATGAACACAGAGAGGTACCGGTAACAACATTGGAAAGATCACCCGAAACTCGGGGTACTTGGCTTGAAAGCACAAGATTACCTGCTCTTCTGGACGAGATGGAACGAATGATGAGCGAATTTATTCATCGGCCATTAGCTGGCTTTGGTACAACACCATTTCGCGGATTGCTGAGTGACTTTGGGACAACAGGCATATCCCCGGCGGTTGATATTTTTGAAGAAGAGGGGGCCATCATTGTTAAGGCCGAGTTGCCTGGGCTTACGCGCAAGGATATCGAGGTCAAGCTGATCGACAATACCCTTGAGATTACTGGTGAGAAAAAAACCGAAGATAAAATTGATCGGAAGGATTTCCTGAAGGTAGAACGTTCCTATGGTAGATTCAGCAGAACGTTACGACTGCCGGAAGGCTTGGAGGGAGAAAAAGTAACGGCAAACTTCACCAATGGCATACTTGAGATCAAAATACCGAGAATCGAGGGCAAACGGGTAGTGCATAACATTGCCATTAAATAGATGGCGCCATGGAAGCAAGATGGACGAGGAGCGGGGCAGTTGCGCTGTCCCGCTCTTTTTAATGCCAAAGTAACGTCGGGTGTGCCAAGAAAGAATCAGGTGTCTCATCCGGTCTCGCAAAATTCAGGGATGTTTAAAATATCCCGTTCTTCGTACCTTTACGAACAAAACAGCCAAAGCGGCTGATGAAAAGCCTACGCCAGCGTAAAATGTCATTGCAGGACCTATCATAGCCCATAATCCACCGGCGATAACGCTGGCTGCAAGCAATGCCATTCCGCTCGCCAGGTTAAACACACCGAAGGCAGTACCACGCAGGTCAACGGGGGCGGCGTCGGCAACCATTGCAGAGAAAAGCCCCTGAGTCGCTCCCATATGCAGCCCCCACACAGCCGCGCCAATAAACACCGCCCACACAGTGCCGGCCAGAGCAAGTATCAGATCGGAAACTATGAGAAACACGATACCCCAGGCAAACAGTTTGTGTCGGCGGCCGTTGTCGGAAAGCTTTCCGAAAGGATAGGCGCTTAACGCATAGACTACATTCATCACAATAAGAACCATCGGTACCCACATTACGGGCAGGCCCAGATTTTCTCCTCGCAACAGCAGAAAAGCCTCTGAAAACCGGGCAAGAGTCAATACTGCGGCAAACATGACAACCCACCAGAATTCGGTAGACAACTGTCGCAGGTTCACAGAATTGATTGGAAACCGTACCGGCATGGCAGGGCGCCTTGATTCCGGCTCATCGATACCAAAAACAATCAACAACACGCATATGAATGCAGGAACCGATGCTACCCAGAACACCAGGCGGAAGTTGTTGTGTGTGGCAGACATTATCACTATGGCCAGCAGCGGCCCCGCAAACGCACCGACTGTATCCATTGACTGACGCAGTCCGTAGGCCGCCCCACGAATTTCCTGCGGGGTTATGTCGGCAATCAAGGCATCCCGTGGGGCTCCACGAATTCCCTTGCCAGTGCGATCTAAAAAACGTGCCGTGAGTATCCCGCCAATGCCAGTTGCCAGCGGAAACAGCGGTTTGGTTAGCGCTGCCAGGCCGTATCCCAGAAGCACCAAAGGTTTTCGGCGGCCAATCCAGTCGGATATCACACCGGAAAAGACCTTGGTAATCGAGGCGGTAGCCTCGGCGATCCCTTCGATCAAACCAACTGAGAGGGCTCCAGCGCCTAGCACTGTTACCAAAAACGCCGGCAGCAGGCCATGAATCATTTCCGAGGAAAGATCCATAAAAAGGCTCACCAGGCCGAGCGTAATAACGCCCCGGGGAAGTCTGTTAGAG
>JAQUCQ010000133.1 GCA_028686145.1 Desulfuromonadaceae bacterium
GTACAGGCAGGCGGAGTGCGGCATGCGCGATCAGATGCAGTGCCAGCTGTTCCAGCAGGGGTTGGTAAGGGTCATTACCGTTGAAGGTACTGCGGTGATGGTAGCTGTGATCGAAATCTCCACCACCCAACAGATACCGCCAAGGGTCGGTCAATCCGGCCGTGCTGGTGTGCCGGATGTCGGATAAAACCGGGCTCTGGTGCCAGGCCGCGAGGAGACCGCTATCTAGCGGGGTCGCCAGTTCATCAATGCCGATGGTGGCGGCAGAAGGGTAGAGCCGGTCATCCGGGCCGATGGCCGCCGCCTCCCATCCTGCGCTGGAGCCGTCATAGAGCGTGCCGGGAGGGGAAAAAATCTGGCCCTTCAAGCTTTCAATGTTATCAATGGTGATTCCACGTACTTCGGCCCGTTGCATGGCCTTTAGTACCGGGTCAAACAGATCCAGCGGTACCGAATGCTGATCCTTATTGCCCCTGCCGCGGATGAAATGCCACATCAGGTGGAGTGACACAGCCCCCTGATCCGCAGCGTAGTCCACCAGCCAGGCCAGATCATCAGCATTCTCTGCGGTTACACAGCAACTGAGGGTAAACTGCCACTCCTGCAGCCGCAGCCAGATTAACTGGCGTTCCAACTGTGCAAAGCTGCCGCTGCCCCGCAGACTGTCGTGATGTTCCGGTCTGCCGTCAAGGCTGATCTGCAGGTGAATCCTCTCTCGTGGCCAGTCCGGTTGCAGACGTTTTTCCAGCAACAGACCGTTGGAAAGAATGGCAATCCGGCTGGCAGGGATGTTCAGAATATGGTCGATCAGGGGGATGAAGTCAGGGTGTACCAATGGCTCGCCGCCGGTCAGGGCATACATGAAACACCCTTGCGCTGCTGCATCATCAAGATGTTGTTTGATCCTGGTTAGAGGCAACTCACGAACCGTGTCAGGACCAGAACAGAACAGACAATGGGAACAGGCGAGGTTACAGCGTTCTGTAATGTGCAGCCACAATTCCCTCAGGTTTAGAGTCTCGGGCAATAGTGCTGCACGGCCCATATAGCGGTTTTCCGGAGAGTCCGGGAGGCGCTGCAGGAAATCAAGTCCCGCTGCAGGCGCATGGCGCTTCCCGTCTCTGCATGTCTCTTGCAGCAGCTGATCTCCAGCAACAGTAGGGACAAACCAGGAAGGGCGATCGGGGCAGATCCATACTGCAGTGCCGTTTACCGATAGACGGGTCCAGCGGGTTTGGTCAAAAGTCATTAGATGGTGATCTTTCATTTGTTTCGAAGTACTTGAATTTGGAATATATCATTGTCTATATGTGTTTGGCAAATACTGCGGTTACATTAGAAAAGACAGTCCGTAGGTGTTCCCATTAAATTCGCAAGAACATTCACTTGTTTAGTGTAATGACGCTCATAGCATCAAAAAAACACGAAACGCCTTGACGATGTTTCTTGCAGGCGTGTACGATCAATAAAAAGCAGGCTCCCTCGGAAGCATGAACAGGATCAGTGTTATGGCATCGGCACAAGAAAAATTGTCTATATATAAAGCGCTTTTGATCG
Organism: Desulfuromonadaceae bacterium; assembly: GCA_028686145.1. GTDB lineage: Bacteria > Desulfobacterota > Desulfuromonadia > Geobacterales > Pseudopelobacteraceae > JACRCG01. Next base: position 1,558 of record JAQUCQ010000133.1, read on the forward strand.
CAACAAAAAGCCTTGCCCAGGAAAATACGCCGGATGAAGTATTGCGGGCCGCCTGTGATGCGCTTGTAGCTGCATCTGAACGTATATGCCTTGCATGGATGTACTTGGGAAACCCGGAATCTGAAACAATCAGGCCATCTTACTCAGTAGGGAATGCTTCCGAATATGCCTTGGAAGTGGCGCTTGATCTTTCCCCGGAAATGATGAAATGCCCCAGCAGGCGCGCCCTGACGAAAAACGAACCAGTGTTTATCAAAGTAAATTCTGATCCGACCTTTGCGCTCTGGCGAGAAAAAGCGCTTCGGTACGGTTTTCAAGAAGGACTGGCCTTACCGATTGGTGATCCAAGCAATCCATTCAGGGCTCTTGTTGTTATCTTTACTGATACAGAAAAATACTTTGAAATGATTGGTATGGAGCCTTTTGTTGCCTTTGCCCAGTTGGCTACAGTGGCACTGCACCAAGCCAGGATGAAAATATCGCTGGAAACAAGGGCGTCAATTGACCCTTTGACCGGCCTGCTTAACCGGAGGGCATTGCACGAAATTATTAATCGTGAGCATGCCTACGCAAAAAGAACGGCACAGCATTTTAGCATGATTCTGTTTGATCTGGACCGGTTCAAGATGCTCAATGACAATTATGGCCATGACATCGGTGATGATATCCTGCTCGGAATCAGTCGCATTGCACAAAAAACACTGCGTACAACCGATTGGTTGAGCAGGTGGGGTGGCGAGGAGTTTTTGGCTATCCTGCCTGACACTGATGAGAACGGCGCGCTTAAAATTGCTGAACGGTTGAGGCAAAAAATTGAGAACTTCTCTATTCAGCTTAATACCCAGGAAATTAATACCTCTGCAAGCATCGGGATTGCCAGCTATCCTCGCGACGGCGATACGCCGGAATTTTTGCTAAAAGCTGCGGATGCCGCACTGTATGAAGCCAAAAAAACCGGCCGGAACTGCGTCGTGGAAGCCAAGGATAAACGGGAAGTTTATTCCATTGCTTCAAAGCTTACCTCTGCCATTGCAGCCAACAGGCTGGTACCGGCATGTCAGATGATTATCGATCTGAAAACCAGGAAACAGGTTGCTGAAGAAGTGTTAGCCCGATTAATTGATGAATCCGGAAACGTCATTACGGCCACTGATTTTATTGCTGCGGCAATGGAATTGCAACTGACCCATCTGGTTGATTACCAGATAATCAAGCAAACCATGCATCGTTGTGCACTCAATGTCGCTGCCGGTGGTCAGCCTTTAGTGCATTTCGTGAATATTTCGGCAGACCTTCTGCTCCACCAAAACTTGATTCAGGAACTTTTTGCTGAAGCCCAGGCGGCCTGTCTGTTATGCGGGGTGGATGTTGGCCCCATCAAACCTATCGTGCTGGAAATTACAGAAAGGCAATTGCTCGGTGACATAAGCGCAGTCAAAGCCAAGCTTGCCCCGTTTATCGATTTTGGCATGCGGTTAGCCATTGATGACTTTGGCAGCGGCTATTCGTCATTCCAGTATCTTGCCGATCTCCCCGTCTCATTTCTTAAAATCGAAGGAAGCTTGATCAAACAGGTAAAGGAAAAGCGGGTCAGGCAGATTGTCAAACGAATCAGTGATATCTCAAAAGATTTGCAGCTGATCTCGATAGCCGAGTTTGTCGAAGATGCCGAGACTGCTGATATTCTTTGTGATCTGGAAATAGATTGGGCACAAGGTTATTTCTTTGGCCGTCCTGCCGTGGCAAACCCGTAGCCGCCATCTGAATCTGAATGTCCCGGAACCGTCCGTGTATGGCATGAGGACGAATTGGCCAGGACTCTCAAGGAACCGTTGAGAGTGTTATGTCGCCGTACCAAGCGGTTGCATCGCCTCCGGTATTGTCCGTGTCGGTCATGATTGCAATGGCGCCGGCCTCAGGCGGGTCCTCGCCAAAGGCCCGGCGGTAGTCGGCAAGGATGTCCCGCTCTTCAGTAACCCATGTGCTGGCAAGTGTTGAGCCTGATTCAACGGCAATCATCATGGCTTTGCTCGTAAAGGCGTTGGCTACGAATTTATCTTTTGGCAGTTTGTTTGCCCAGACGTAGTTGAGAGCGCGCATCTGCCAGAAGAAGCGACCAGGAAAAATAACATAGACCCGCGCAGCGTAATCATCTCCCTTTTTAGTCCTTTCATTGCCGCCCGTTACCGTAGCGGCAATTTTCCAACTCCATTTCAAATAGCGATATGTCTCCGGACTGAACTTTATCGTTTTCGTCAGGCCGGATGCCGCCGCCGTGGCGTGGGCTTTTACAACGGCGTGACCATTCTCCTGCACGATGTGGTAATCGGTCGTGCCTTTAAAGCTCTTGCTTACCCATCCCCTGAGCCCCTCAGATCCGAAGTGGGATACGGCAATATCATCGGCGTAAGCCGACAGGGCGGTCAGCAGCAGAGCGCTTGATATGCATGCAACTATAAATTTCTTTGCCAAGTTGCATCTCATGGCCGTGCCGGTTATCGTCCGGTTACGAACAGCTCTTTGTAGGGCCACCCGGCAATGCCATCCTCCAAAATCTGCATGCGATCTTCAGACACCCCTTTTGATTCAAGGTAGTTGTAGCTGTTTTTTGCGCCTGATTTACCGCGAGGGCAGAGGACGACAACCGGTGCGTTGGAAGTCTTAATAATAGCCAACGCCTTGTCCAAGCGGACCTTTTCTTCGTCTTTTACGGCTGGGAAGGCGTTGGTTTCGATAGAACCGGGCAGGTGGTGTTTCTCAAATTCTGCTGCAGGCTGAATATCCACCAGAATTACCGGTTGTTTTTTATCCAGCAGTTCTTTCAGTTCCTGGGGTTCAATATAATTCGCTGCCAGTACGGTTGTAGCGGACATCAGGGCAAGTGCCAGGGTTAGGGCAATCTTTTTAAACATGTTCTGTCTCCTTTATATGCAAAAAAATATATATGTTTAATAGCAATTGAATGCTTGTCTGGCAAATAGATAATCTGCTATGTATACGATAGATTGTATTGAATAAAGCGATGGAGATATTATGACGTTAAAACAGTTGCAGGTATTTTTGGCGGTTGCCGACACACGCAGTTTTTCAAAAGGTGGTGAGGCCGTAAGTTTGGCCCAGTCTACTGCCAGTCAGCATATCCGCGCCCTTGAAGATGAGCTTGGGGCACGGTTATTTGACCGATCTGTTTGCCAAGTTATCTTGACTGAAGCAGGACGGCTATTCTACGAACACGCTGCACGGATTTGTAGTTTGTGTGAAGAATCGATCGTTGCGGTCAGGCGCTTTCAAGGTCTTGAACAGGCAATCCTGCGTGTGGGGGCCAGCACCATTCCGGCTGCCTGTTTAATTCCCGATCTTCTTGGTGAATTTGCCGCTGCCCGGCCGGGTGTGCGCTTGGAGGTGATGCAGGGGGACACCCATGAGGTGATTCGCCTGCTGCAGGATGAAAAAATTGAGCTTGCAGTGGTGGGGGGACAGTTTGATGCCGATACGATCTGTTATCAAGAGGTTGGTGCCGAGCGGATAATACTGGTTGCACTGCCCGGAGTGATCCCTGAAGCGGCCGTAACTATGCAGAAACTATCAGAAATACCGCTGCTGTTGAGAGAGCCGGGGTCAGGTACACGACTGGCGGTGGATGATGCATTACAGAAGGCTGGTCTTGATCTGCGCAGCATGCGGGTTGTAGCTCAGCTTGGCAGCAGCGAGGCGCTCAGGCGGGCGATTCTGGGTGGCGCCGGGTGTGCTTTTCTGTCCGCCCTGGCTGTGGGAAGAGAAGTGGCCGATGGTACGCTTACAGTGATAGATATTCCTGGAATAGAAATAAGCCGCAGCTTTTATCTCGCCTGGCGCAGGGGGAATAGTCTGTCTCCGGCAGCAGAAGTGTTTATGGAAGCGGTGCGGCAGAAAGTGGCGCAGTGAACTGCTGATAAGGGTTTTGTCTTTAAGGTTATTGATAGTCGCTTCATGGCTGTTCGATGACCAGTTCCAATGCTTTTTTGTAGCTGGCGGTTGCAGCAAGAAGGTCTTTCCGCTCTTCGTACATAATTCCTTTATAGACAAAGATCTTGTAGTCGCCGGGATTTAACTGTTCAGCCTGATTAAACCACTGCAGCGCTGCGGTCACATCACCTTGTCTGCCTTTCAGGAGGCCAAGATTGTAATAACTGGGGAGATACGCTTCGTCAACCTGCACCGCCTTCATTAGCTTTGCTTCTGCGCTTTGCAGGTCACCCTCCTCCAACAAAATTTGTCCCATTGAGCAGAGCGCAATGACATGCTCAGGTTTCCTTTCCAGCACCAGCTCGAACTGCCTTTTTGCCTCTGTCAGGCTGTGCTGCTTGTAATACAGGGTGCCAAGACTGAGATAAGGCAGGACAAAGGCAGGATCAGCTGCAATTGCCTTCTCGAACCACGCTATTGCCCGTGGAGCGGTCCGCTCAGATTTCAATGAAGTCATCCCCATATTCCAGAGGCGAACTGCTTTTTTGTTGGGTTGATACCCTGTTGCTGCAGGCTGTGCCGGCACGGTCTTGTTTTCTATGACCCCTTCAACAAACTGCTTGAGACGGTCAGCTCCGATCAGGGGAAAGCCGGATAACTCATGGCGGATGATTCTGTTCTTATCGATGATCACCGCGCTGGGTACGGCGATAATGCCGTAGCTGTTAAATGTTGCAAGCCCCCGATCAACCAGCAGGGGAAAGGTTATTTTCAGAGAAGCGGCAACATCTCTGATTTTAGCCATGGTCCTTTCACTAACTTCCTGTCTGTCGACGTTAATGCCTATGACGGAAAGCCCGACATCTTTATACTTCTGGTGGAGTGCCTGCATCTGCTGCAGGGCTTTCCTTGAGTTGTCCCCCCAGGTTGCCCAGAAAAATACTATGGTCAGCTTCCCCCCCTTGAGAGCCGTAATGGTCTGTGTGTTGTTATTCAGATCTATCAGGGCGAAATCAGGCGCCTCCATCCCCACTTCCAGCGAGTGTAAGGCTGGCGATGAGATCGTTGTGTTTAACAGGATAAGTAAGATCCACAGCGGTATCAGACGGGTGGCAAGAGATCTTGTCGTACAAGCGGATTTTGTCATGGATGCTTGCGTCTCCCCTGCTCATAAATTCTGATGCCTTCCTTGAATGCAGCGATCGCCTTTACGTTATCCCCACGTTGTTCATGAATACAGCCAAGCTCGTAATATACCTGTTCAGGATCAGGAGTCAGAGTAATAACCTGCTGCAGCACCTGTTCTGCCTCATCCAGTTGCCCCTGACGGAAAAGACTCCGAGCCAGTTCTATTTTCCCTTTATGGTCAAGGCTTTCGGCCTGCTGATCAGGTACGACGCCTTCAACACTCATGGCTGGCAGTGCAGGGAGAACCACAAGCGTTACGGCCAGGATAGAGCAATATCTTCCTAATCCCCGCATCATCTGTTTTCCACTTTCTTGGTGCGATTATATTTGAACTCCTGGTGGCAGCCCGGCAGACATGATCCGCCAACCTCGTTTTTAACGAGTCCGACCGGTAGTTGCCATGCGCCAAAGGGAACCGCGTCTCTGATGTGTTTTGGGTTATTCGTGGCGTGGGCATCGTGGCAGGCACGGCAGGTCCTGCCCTTGGGGGCCTTATTAACATGGACAAAGTGCAAGTTCTGGTCACCGTTACGGAAGTCGGTCAGAGTAGTCGTTTTGGCGTCCTTTACCAGGGTGTCATTATGGCAGTTGAAACAGAGTTCATAGTTTTCCGGATTGTATTTGGCGTAAAAGAGAGGCGGGTAATTGCCTCTCAGAATCCTGAAATTATTCGATCCGTGGGCATTGTGGCAGCCTGAGCAGTCCTTGTCCTTGATCGGCCCATGGGTTATTTTGTTTTTGGCGAGTAATTCCTTCATGTTGGCCGTTTTCTTATCGGCATGAACATACTCACGATCATGGCAGCTCAAGCAGAGATCCATCGGTGCCAGCGACAACTGTTTTGGGAAATCTGAGACGTGGGGATTATGACACGCCATGCAGCCATTAGGCAGGTCAAGCCCGCCATGTTTAACCACGGCGCTTGAAATATCCTTTTGTTTATCTTCGTGGCAGGCAAAGCAGACACCCTTGGTGCTTTCTCCGATCAAGGTGAACTTGTAATCGCTGCTATGAGGATTGTGACACTGCACACAACCGGTCTTCATCGGCTCATGGATATGTGCTTTGGTGGAAAACTCCGTCTGTTTGTCAGTATGGCAAGCATAACAGGCATCGTTTCCCTTTCCGGCCAGCAACTTGGGAAAGTTGCCGGAATGGTGGGAGTGACAGGCGGTACACTCGCCATCAGCCACAGGGCCGTGTTTTACCGTGCCACTGATGATAGTCTTCTTATGGCACCTGAAACAGAGGTCCTGGCCTTTTCCCAACAACTGGAAGTTATGTCCAGACTGGTGAGGGCTGTGGCAGCCGGTACAGTTGCCATCATTTACCGGTTTGTGTACCACCGGCCCCAGGTGCAGCTTCTCATGGCACGCATAGCAGAGGGTTGCCACATTGGTAATCGGCTTGAAGTCGTGCAGGTTCTTCTTATCCTGCTTATGACAGAACGTACAATTCTTGGTGGCTACCGGGCCATGCACATACTTGTCCTTGCCCATCTTTTGGTGACATTCAGTGGTTACACAGCCCTCTCCCTCTTTTAGCGAAAAACTTGACTTGGCCTCGGACCGCGCCACACATAACGCCAAAATCAACATGATGACACTGATGATGCCGGTTGCCGATGACAAAAATACTTGGTACTGCCTGGCCTTGAACATTCTATTCCTCCGTTTAGTTTAAT
>JAQUCQ010000134.1 GCA_028686145.1 Desulfuromonadaceae bacterium
TACAACTTGACGGCAGCCAATGCGGGCACCAGCAACGGGGTCTCCTGGACTTCGTTCGAAAACCTGCATGATACGGCGGCAGGTAACTTCAGGTTTGGCGCCACCGGTTCAGTGACCGGAAGTATCACTGCGACAAACGGCACGCTGGATTATGCCGCCGGCATTACCGGACCGGTGGCGGTTGATCTGACCGCGCAGACCGGCACCGGCATCGGCGGCACCTGGAACGGTATCACCACCGTAACTGGGAGTGCCGACAGTTCCGATTCTCTCAGCGGAAGTAACCAGACATTCAACCTGACAGGGGCTGACGCCGGGAACAACGGTACGGTTAGTTGGACATCGTTCGAGAATATTGCCGGTTCAGCAGGAACCAATTCATACAACGGGTCCGGCGGTTCTCTTTCCGGAACGATCATCGATGCCGGTTCTGCAGCAATCTTGCACGGTACGATACAAACGGGAGGCGCCCAGACCTATTTTGCTCCGGTAACACTCGGAGCTACGACGGTCCTGGCATCCAGCGGTTCCGGCAACATCACCTTTTCCGGCACGCTGGACAGCGACTCAACGACTCGTGACCTTACCATCAGCACCTCCGGTGTTACCCGCTTTGACAGTGCTGTTGGCGCCACAGCCGCCCTGAGAAGCCTGACCATCACCGCCGGAGGGACAACCGCTATGAACGGCGGCTCGGTGGCGACAAGCGGTACAGCAGGCCAAACCTACAATAACGCCGTCGTCCTCGGTGCCGACACGACCTTGAACTCCGGTTCCGGTGCAATCAATTTAGTCGGCACCGTGAATGGCGCCCAGGTACTTAATCTTTCTGTCGGCACCGGAGATATCATGATGTCCGGTGCCGTCGGTGGTACAACCCGTCTCAATGCGCTTACGATTACAAGCGCCAATAACGTTACCGCATCAGATATCAGCGCATCCCGCCTCAACCAGGTGGCAGGAAGCGGCAACACGACACTGAACGGCATGGTGAACACCACTTCGGCAGACGGTATCAAGGTTACAACCGGTGGCGCAATCACGGACAATGGCGCCATAACCACCACCGGCAACGGACCGGTCATACTTGCAGCGGGAAGCGATGTTGCGCTCAACGCTAGCGTCAACAGCAGCGGTCCGATTACACTGACCGCAGGTCATGCCATACGGGAAGGTGACTCGGGCGCCCTGATTACCGCCGGGCTCCTGACCACACAGTCAGCAAACGGCCAGACCCTTGTCGGCAGCGGGGCAAACTCCGTCGGCAGCTTTAACGCCGCCAACACTGCCAATGGCGACATCATCCTGACGAATAGTTCTGCACCGCTGACCATTGCCGGCATTAACCAGACTGGTGGCCAACTGGATATCACCACTAGCGGAGCAATTACCAGTTCCGCCCCCCTGACGGTTAGCGGAGCGACCACTATCACCGCTGCCGGCCAGTCGGTTACCCTGGCCGATGCCGGTAATGATTTCAGCGGTACCGTCACCGTAACAGCTGCAACAACCGATATAAACGACCGGAACGATCTGGTCGTTGCTCTCAATACAACCGGCCCGACAACCCTGACAGCGGGTGCAGATATGACTCTGTCCGGGACCAGTACAGATTCGATCTCGGCAACAGCCGTTGACAAGGTAACCTTATCCAACCCGACTGCATCGATACTGCATATAACCGGGGCAACCATTGACGGAACCATGAACAACTCCAGTCCGCTTGACCTGACGACAACGAGCCGTCAGGCCCCCATTACCGTCAATCTGACCGGAAGCCTCCCGTTCCTCACGTACGCCGGTGATATTAAAACGAACATCCAGAGTTTAGGTACGTATAACGGCGCCGTTATTATGGGCACTGAACTGGACCATTATAAAGCGACGATAGATGTGAAAGCAGCAACAACTGCTTTGATTGTTGCCACTGAAAGGATGGGAGTGTTGGGAATGCTGGCGCGTTTCGATGAATACTTCAACATTGCGCCAATGGAGTTGATCATCGATGACACGGGGGCGTTTAGTGCGCCTGAGGCGGAACCGACGTTAATTGATCGCTAATTGAAACACCGCGCCGGATTCGGTGCGGTGTAGTGAATGGATTACCCTTTTGCCACCATAATTACCACCGCATGGGCGGAGATGCCTTCCCCCGATCCGGTGAAGCCAAGTCCTTCTTCGGTAGTCGCCTTAACGTTTACCTGTCCGGCAGAGGCGCCCGCCACCCGGGCAATATTTTCCCGCATTGCCTGAATGTGGGGTGCCATCTTGGGCATCTGGGCGATGATGGTGGCGTCCAGATTACCCAGTTTATACCCGCGTTCATCGGCCAGGCGTACGACATGGGCCAACAGCTTCAGGCTGTCGGCCCCTTTGTAGGCGGGATCGCTGTCGGGAAAGTGCCTGCCGATATCACCTTCTCCAATCGCCCCGAGAATACCGTCGGCAATGGCATGCAGCAGCACGTCGGCGTCGGAATGCCCGAGCAGCCCTTTCTCCCACGGAATGTCCACCCCTCCCATAATCAGCCTTCTTCCCTCAACCAGACGGTGGACGTCGTAGCCGTGACCAATGCGCATTGAATTATCTCCTTGTTTGCTATATTCGGTAATCTGAATAAACACAAAGACCCCGAAATGCGGCATATCGGGGTCTTCATCCTTTTAATCCTTGCTAACGGTACAATTCTACCCTTCCGCTTTCAGATCCCGCGCCATCAGCTCTATCACCGCTTCGCGGGCCGGCTTGTCCTCGTGGAGAATCTGGAAGGTGTTCTCCACGATCGGCATATCCACGCCCAGACGGAGGGCCAACTGATAGACCGATTCGGCACTCTTTACCCCTTCAGCCACCATGCGCATTTCGGCAAGAATATCTGCCAGCTTCATTCCCTGGCCAAGTTTGAACCCGACCGTACGGTTGCGGGAAAGGTCTCCGGTACAGGTCAGCACCAGATCGCCCATGCCGGCCAAACCGGCAAAGGTGGCGGCCTGCGCCCCCATCGCCTGCCCGAGGCGGTTCATCTCGGCAAGACCACGGGTAATCAAGGCCGCCCGGGCATTGTGGCCAAACCCGAGCCCATCACAGATCCCGGCGGCAATGGCGATGACATTTTTAACCGCGCCCCCCAGTTCAACACCAATGACATCACTGTTGGTGTAAACCCGGAGGCAGGGGCAGCTGAAGGCGGCCTGAATACGTTGGGCAGCAGTGAGGTCACGCGATGCAGCCACGATAAGCGAGGGGAGTTCCTGGGCGACTTCACGGGCAAAGGTCGGACCGGAGAGCGCCACATACCGGGCCAAAGCCGCATCACCGAGCAGTTCTCCACACGTTTGGGATACCGTCTGAAGAGTTTCGAGCTCGATCCCTTTGGAAGCATTGGCAATAATCGCCTGAGGTGAGATGTACGGGGCAAGCTGTTTCAAAACGCCGCGCATTACCTGCACCGGTGTTACCAACAGTACTATGCTCCGTCCGGCTACCGCTTTTTCCAGGTTTCCGGTGCAGTTGAGAGCAGGGTGCAGGGCAATGCCGGGAAGATAAGCTGTGTTGGTGTGGCAAGTATTGATCTCCGTCACCAGTTCCGGTTCATAGACCCACAGCACCGTGTCGTTACCGTTGGCCGCCAGACGCCCTGCCAGAGCGGTCCCCCAACTGCCACCACCGATAACGGCAATCCGTTCACTACCAGCCGCCATATCAGTCATCAAATTCATCGTCATCAAACCCTTCCTCCAGGCGCGGATCATACCCCTCAGCCAGCGTTTGCCGGGCAGCATCCACACTGTCCAGCAGCAGGCGCCGGACGAACGGGTGGCGGCAATCAGGCAAAAAACCGCCAACGAGACTCAGGGCGGTCGCCAGCGTCCGTTGCACCGAGCTTTCATCAGCTTCAATCTGCTGCAGGTAATCTGCCGTCAACAGCAGTCGCTTGATGATCTCGGCACGCCGCGGCACAATCAGCTCTTCACAGCAGCGGGTAATCTCTCCCTCCAGTGCCTCCAGAGGTATGGAATCAGTTCCGCCACCGGTTTCCAGGGCTTTAAAACGATCAGCCGCGTCGTACAGCGCTGCTTCGGTAAGTACCCATCCTTCAAGGCCCGGCTGGTCGAGCAGTTCGTTGCTGGTGGCAACATAGCCCGGGATCTTTTCCACAATATCTTCCAGGTGTTTGAGCTTGAAGCGCGGAATGTAAGCTTCCGGCTTGAGTGCATCAGGACGGAAGAGGCGCATGTCGACATAGAAGTCAGGAGGGAGATAAAAGCCGCCCTCGCGGCTGAGGTAGAGAGCATCGCGGAGCGCAGCCAGTGCATAATCGGCTTCAACCGGTGTCAGCATCTCACCGCCGGCCACATCTTTCAGAATATGGCCGTACTCCTTTTCGTCCTTCATGCGATAACTGATGGCGTTCAAGATGCCATCAGTCTCGCCAGTCAGGATCAGCATGGCGGCAAACGCTTTATCATCAAGCCGCCAGGAAAACCAGAGCGTACGGGAACCATAGAAATCGACCGGGCCGGCATAGACCTCATGAAAGGGGAGCGGCTGCTGGAAGGAATGCGGCAATGCGGCAACTTCACGAATTCCGGTGAATGCAAGCCGGCGGATACTGCGCTGGATCAAGGCCGCTAATTCCCCTTCAAAGCGCGGTTCAGCACGCATGAGAACATCAAGGGCATAGCCGCTTCTCGTCCGCCCGAGGGCACGAATCGCTCCGCGCACGATCTCGTCTTTTTCGAAAGAGAGCAGTATCTCCAGGAGGGCCACCGCTTCAGCGGAGGCATTATCGGCAAGCCGCTGCATCATCCGCTCACGAAACTCATCAGCCATATCAAGAAAACTGTCAACGAATCGTACCAGACCACGCTCACCATCGCCGAGACAGTCGTCAGCAAAGCCTTCCAGCGTCGGGGAGCCATAGCCGGTCATGACGGCAAAGGGAGGGGCCGTCACGTCGATGCCACTGTCGTGGAGCACATCCAGCAACGCCAGCTTGCCGTCTTCCTCCAGATCCTTGCGCTGCAGGGTAATCTGGATCAGTTGATCCATCCAGGCCGAGGCGTCAAAAAAGTCAAGCATACAGGTATAGCGGTAGAGAGCGGTACCGTTCTGTTCACGCCAGAGTTTACGCACCAGCGGTGAAAGCGCCCGTTTACCCGACTTTTGCAGTCTCCGGCCAATGCGCTCCATCTGTTCGCCAGTCAGATCATCCCGCTTGAGAAAGTCCAGCAGCCGGTTGATGCGGCGCCGTTCACGCAATGTTTTATCAAGTTTCATCACCATCGCCATATTGTTCGATTGCCTCAAATACTTATTATAGTAGGTAGCGAGTTTATCACACGGACCGGATGAAGGCAATGAGGTGAATTTGCCGAACCGTTCTGACAAATAAACAAAAACTATTCCGCCTGAGCGCCTGGTGGAGCGCGGCGCCGGATGAGCAGAACCATCACGGCCGGCAACGTCACCAGCGCGAACAGGGCCGTAAACCCTACCCCGAAATTGGTGGCCCAGCCGATCGAAGCCAGTGCGGGATAATTGGCAAACGCCAGTGAGCCGAAACCGGCGATAGTGGTTAGCGCCGAAATCAGCACTGCCCGCCCGGCCTGAATGAACCGCCCTTCTCTGCCCTCTGAAGGGCCAACTAACGTCCGATGGCGGAGGTGCAGGCCGTAGTCGCTTCCCATCCCGATAATGGTCACCAGCACCATGGCATTCATGAAATTAAGCCCCATCCCATTCAACGCCATGATACCCAACATAGCCAGCGACCCGGCGACTACCGGAAACATGGCGTAGAAAATTCCGCTCGATGATCCGAAATGGGCCACCAAAAGAAACAGCACCAGCAGACCGCCGATCAGGAACGCCCAGAGGAAGCTCTGCTTGACTGACGCGGCTAATTGATCGCTCACCAGATCCACACTGGTAACCCGTGCTGTAGGGTCGATACCGCCCAGTTCATGTAAAAAGGTGCCTTGATCGAAACCGGTATTCTGGTAATACAGATACAGCAGCGCGTGATAACCTGCCGCGTCCCTGACCAGGTGACGATCCGCCACACCCCGTAGCGGCGATGCCTTCAGCCGGGCAAGGGCTTCCTCCTCAGGCACCGGTTTCATGGCGCTGCCTGCAGCGAGCGCAGCTATGAATGGCTGAAAGGGCTGTGATTCAAACCCCTGCCGGTCCAGTGCTGTGGTCAGACCTGCCGCAGTCAAACCGTCCCGTTTTCTGACGGAAATGGCGCGGATGATCTCCTCCTGCCGGGTTCGGTTATTCACTATTTGCCCCAGCGAGGACCAACTGCTGATGCTGCCCGTGCTCAGCAACTTTTGCGCCAGCCCATCAACCCGTGCCGCGCGTTGCAGCACTTTTCCCAGTTCCTTCCCTTCCACCGCCACCAGCAGCTGTTTCGGGGCCAAGCTCAGGTGGCGCTCAATCTTTTCCTGGGCCAGAAACGCCTCTGAGTGCCGCGGCTGCAGGTTTTTAAGATTGCCGTCAAAAAAGGTTTGGGTGGACGCTGCCGCCATGAAGATAATCGTCACAACGGAGACAACCACGATGGCACGGGGAAATCGCCCGGCCAAACGCCAGACATGACGCAGGCCGAGGCCCGGAATTGGCTGGTATGTGGCAGGGAAGCGCCGTTCCATATACACGAGCAACGGCGGCAGGAAGAAGAAGGTCGTGTAGAGCGAAAACAACACCCCCAGCCCGACCAGCAGACCCAGTTCAGAGAGAGCCCGTACGTCGGAAAGCATCAGGGCAAAAAAGGGTATGGATGTGGTGGTGGCGGCGGTAAAAAGACCGTGCCCGGTATCGACAACGGCGAGGCGCAATGCCTCATCAGCCCCTGTGCCGGACGTTCGTTCGCTGTGAAAACGGTCGTAGAGATGGATCGAGTAGTCGGTCCCCAGACCGACGATCAGTGCCATAAAAGCAAAGGAAATGATGTGGATCGACGGGAGGATCACCCCGGCGACACCCAGCGCCAAAGCGACACCGACGGCGATGATCAGCGGCAGGAGCAGGGTGGGAAGAATGCGGCGGTATACCGTAAAGAAGATTGCCAGCACCACCACCAGCGAAGAGAGGATGCAGACAAGGATATTGGACTTCATCGCCGCTTCATCCAGCACTGCACTGATATGAGCGCCGGCGCAGGAAATGGCAACCGTTGACCCCTGCCGCGCTTGATTGATACTCGTCACCAGGGCGCGGGCAAAAGCCATATCCTGTACCGGCCGGGCCGGTTCGGCAATCATGATCAACACTTTACCGTCCCGCGAAATGAAATAGGGTGAGGACGGATCCAGGTCAAGCGCCTGGCTTGCTACCTTGAGCCGCGGGAGAATCAGGTCACGAAGATAGAGCGGATCTGCAGTGGCTAACCCGGTCATGGCACCGCCGAACTGGCTGGCCAAGTCGGCCTGGAGACGGTTCAAGGATGCATCCATTGAACCGGGGGAAAAGTGCTGCAGTAACCCGGGGACATCTTCAAGCCCGATAAAAAGCTGCGGGCGGGTCACGGCATAGGCGATGAAATCAGTAAAAGCAGCAGCCTCGCTCTCGTCAAAAACCCTCCAGGTAATGCGCCGGAAGGCCGGCTTCCCGTCAACCTGTGCCGTACGGAGGCGTTCGGCAAACCGCGCCGCCTCGCGAGGAAGTTCTTCTTTCTTCCCCTCCAGCAAAAAATAGGCTTCGTTGGCACTGCCGCTCCACTGCAACGAGTCGAGCAGCAGCCGTAACGCCGGTTGGCGTGCCGGAAAGAGCTGAAAGATATCGGAGTCAAAACGAGTGGTTGAGATCACCGCTGCCGAAAGCAGCAGCGCGATAAGAAAGGCACCTACTACGGCCCGTGGTTTGGTGGTAGTCGTCCGATAGATCCATTCCAGGTGGCGGCGGGTGAGAGAATTGACCAGGGAAGTCAGTCTGGAAAAAATTTTCAAGGGCATCAGGTTCTACAATCCCTTGAGAGCGGAAAGCGGCATGACCGTAAACCCGTCAAGATGCGGCACAAAAACGGCGTCATCAAGAGGCGTGTTGACCTCCGGCTCATCGAGCGTTATCCGGATCCGGTCGTCACGATCGTTGCGCAGATCGAGCTGCGCTGCAACCGGAACTCCGTTGACAACGGAATATTTGCTGTAGCGGACAAGATCGCCGCGGACAGATTCCTTGGCTGTGATCAGGCCGTTTTCGTACGTTACCTTTTCAGAACACCTCAGCGTACCTGTTCGTTCTAACGTTCCGTTCGTCGGCTGTCCGTCTTTGCCCGGGTCGGCATCCATAACCCAGCGCATCATGCGCCACCCCTGCAAGCCCCCCTTCTCGGGAAGTTCATCGAAACGTCCCACATACGCCGT
>JAQUCQ010000135.1 GCA_028686145.1 Desulfuromonadaceae bacterium
GTATGAAATACTGGATGGCGCCGACGCACTGACAGTGATTACCGACTGGAGCGAATACCGCAACCCGGACTTTGACCGCATCAAGACGGCCCTCAGAACACCTAACATAGTTGATGGGCGCAACCTCTACAAACCGGACCGCATGGCATCTGCCGGGTTCAGCTATATCCCGCTCGGACGCTGCAGCGGTGGAATCTGCGGAGAGGTGAAATAACATGCGTATACTGGTAACCGGCGGTGCCGGCTTCGTCGGATCACACCTGTGCGAACGCCTCCTTAATGAAGGACACGACGTCATCTGCCTCGACAACTTTTTCACCGGCAGCAAAAACAACATAATCCATCTGATGGACAGCCATCGCTTTGAACTTGTCCGGCACGACATAACCGAGCCGATCCTGCTGGAAGTCGACCGCATTTACAACCTTGCCTGTCCCGCATCGCCCATCCACTACCAGTACAACCCGGTAAAAACGACAAAAACCAGCGTCATGGGCACCATCAACATGCTGGGACTGGCCAAGCGGGTCAAGGCCCGTATCCTGCAAGCCTCCACCTCTGAGGTTTACGGCGATCCCAGTGTCCATCCGCAGACTGAAGATTACTGGGGCAACGTCAATCCGATCGGCATTCGAAGCTGCTATGACGAAGGTAAGCGGGTGGCCGAGACCTTGATGATGGATTACTACCGCCAGAACAACGTCGACATCCGGATCATCCGCATCTTCAACACCTATGGCCCGCGCATGGCCGAAAATGACGGCCGTGTGGTATCCAACTTCATTCTGCAGGCACTCAGAAATGAGAACATTACCGTCTATGGCAACGGTTCCCAGACCCGGTCATTCTGTTACGTTTCCGACCTGGTGGAGGGGATGATTCGCATGATGGAATGCGACGGTTTCATCGGTCCGGTCAACCTTGGCAACCCGGTAGAAAATACAATCCTTGAGTTTGCTGAAAAAATCATTACAATAACAAAGTCACAGTCACAGATAATTTTTCAGCCATTGCCGCAAGATGATCCGAAACAGCGGCAACCCGATATTTCTCTGGCTGTTGAAAAGCTGGCCTGGAAACCAGAGATTGCTCTTAACGACGGGCTCGAAAAGACTGTGACCTATTTTGCTGAACGGATCAGGAAAGGGTAAATGTTCAATCTGCCCCTTCAAAAAAGGATGTATATCATTCCGGCTGGATGTCTTGCATTCATCCTCTTCTTCACTATTTTTGGTGATAAAGGTCTTCTGCGCATATTCGAGCTTAATCAGGATAAAATCAAAATTGAAGTGCGTCTTGCTGAAAGCAGGGCCGATAATGAAAAGTTGAAATACGAGATCATTGCTCTCAAATCCGACCGCCGCTATCTGGAAAGCATTGCTCGTAAAGATTTTGGCTTTGTGCGTAGCAATGAAGTCATCTATCAGTTTCCCCAGGAGAAAAAACAACCGTAGTCTTTTAAAGTACGCTAGAAATCACTTTCTGTCTTTTTTGGGGCCGGAAACGATTTAGTTAATGCACTTATCCTGTCTATCAGAGCAAGGACACATACTCATGCCACGACAAAGCTGCGCCGTTTGTGCCTGGCGCGAAAACTGCTCAAAACGATTTTGCATTCCTGATAATGGCTCCAGATGTCCAGATTTTTCCCGGGACGTAACCATCAAGAGTGACCCAGACGATATCAACATAACAACCAACCAGAAAGAATAGATAAAAAATGATGCGAAACCGAATTGCCCCCCTGCTTGAATCCGCACTGATAAAAGCTCATGCGGCGCAAGAACTGACGACATTCCCGCTGCCAACCATTATTATCGGCCATCCCGCAAATCCTGAACATGGAGATTTTTCCTGCAATGTTGCCATGCAAATGGCCAAAGGCGAACGAAAAGCGCCACGCCAGGTGGCTGAAATTATTATAAAATATCTGGGTGACGGCGGTGGTCTTTTAGCAAAAAACGAGATCGCCGGCCCAGGCTTCATCAATATGTTTGTATCTCAAGCTGCATGGCAGGCCACCCTTCTGGATATTGAGGCAGAGGGCGACAGGTATGGACACACAACAAGCGGTGCCGGTAAGAAGGTCCAGGTTGAGTTTGTCAGCGCCAATCCGACCGGTCCATTGCATATCGGCCATGGCCGTGGAGCGGCAATCGGTGATACCCTCTGCCGTGTGCTTGATGCCGCCGGATGGGATGTTACCCGCGAGTTCTATTACAATGACGCCGGTGTCCAGATCAGCAACCTCGCCCTTTCCGTACAGCTGCGTTGCCTGGGTATTGAACCGGATGACCCGCAGTGGCCTGAAGGTGGCTACCAAGGGGAATATATAAAGGATGTTGCCAGGGCCTACCTGGCCCGCGAAACCGTCGAAGCGGCAGACCAACACACAACCGCCTGCGGAGACCCAGATAACATTGATGACATCCGCAGCTTTGCTGTGGCCTGGTTACGCCGCGAACAGGACCTTGACCTTGAAGCCTTCGGTGTGAAATTTGATGTCTACACCCTGGAATCCTCACTCTACAGCGAGGGAAGAGTCGATGCTGTTGTTCGGAGTCTGATAGCCAACAACCACGCCTACGAACGGGACAATGCTCTCTGGCTCCGCTCCACCGATTTCGGTGATGACAAAGATCGCGTCATGCGCAAAGCTGACGGGACCTATACCTATTTCGTACCGGATGTCGCCTATCACCAAGCGAAGTGGGAGCGCGGTTTTACCCGGGTAATTAATGAGCAGGGCTCTGACCACCACAGCACGGTAACCCGTGTCCGCGCCGGACTTCAGGCTCTTGGCATCGGAATTCCGCCGGACTGGCCTGAATATGTACTACACCAAATGGTAACAGTCATGCGTGGCGGTGAAGAAGTCAAGATATCCAAGCGGGCCGGCAGTTATGTTACTCTGCGGGACCTGATTGATGAAGTAGGCCGTGATGCCACCCGTTTCTTCTTTCTGATGCGCAAACCTGATGCCCAACTGGTATTCGACATTGACCTGGCCAAACAGCAGACAAACGAAAATCCGGTCTATTATGTCCAGTATGCCCATGCCCGTATCTGCAGTATTTTCGATAACGCTGCCGAGAAAGGTTTTGTCGCTCCCGTAAAACCGGCACCTGCTGATCTGGCTTGTCTTTCTACCGCAGAAGATCTTCAAATGATCAAACTATTGTCAGCACTACCCGACACCGTCGATGACTGTGCCGTGCATTTCGAACCCCACCGCCTGACCTATTATTTAAGTGAACTTGCCAGTTGCTTCCATAGTTTTTACAACAAAAATCGCGTTATCAGTGAAGATCAGAAACTAACTGCGGCCCGCCTCTACCTGCTGAAACGGACCGCCCAGACTCTGAAAAATGCCCTTACAATTTTGGGCATATCAGCACCGGAACGAATGTAGCGGAGGCCACCATGCGCATTGACTACAGCGGACCCAAAAAATCGTGCAGTTCTCCCCAGCTAAGCCAGAATCAGAATCGCCCCCGGAAGGAATCTTCCGGAGGCACGCTGATCATTGTCTTTTTTACCAGCCTGCTCTCTTTGGGAATTGGTTTTGGCAGTGGCTGGATGCTTTCACAGCGTGCGGCCAAAGAGGGATTCAAGGCTGCCATGGCGCAGCAAAGTCTGGAGAACTCACCTCAACAGCCAAAAATACAACCTTCTCCACAACAAAATGACGGTGCTGCCCAAACTCAGCAGCAACAACCAGGCAATCCCACCCCGCTTCCTGGGACTGCTGGCGGAGCGCCAACAACAGGTACTCCACCACTCAGCTTTTACAAAACACTTCCGAGCGGACAAAAGAATAATGTCTTGGGTAGCGGCATCAATATTAAGGATGATAAGCCTGGAAAACAGCCGCTTCAAGCAGCTATGCCTTCCAACATAACTAGGCCAGCGCCGCCAGAAGGCGACGACAACATCCAAAAACAATCTGTTTCACCTACACCGGCAAAGGCGGGCGCCACCAATCAAAATGCAAACAGCTTCACTGTCCAGGTCGCTTCCTACAGCCTAAAGTCAGAAGCCGAAACAGCACGCAGCATACTGGCTGCCAAAGGATACAGCGTCATCATCATCGAATCCCATTTGGGTGACAAGGGTACGTGGTATCGCGTCCGAGTCGGCAAACACCTTGATAAGGACGCGGCAAAAGAACTTGCCACGAAAATTGGCAAAGGGGCCATCTCTATCCCCGACAGGGATTGAGATTAATCTTTCTTCCCCAATAAAATTATGCTGCGGTCAAAGTTTTTATTGACAACAAGACACATATCCTGTTATAAAGTTTTTCCACTTGTCGCGGGGTGGAGCAGTCTGGTAGCTCGTCGGGCTCATAACCCGAAGGTCATAGGTTCAAATCCTATCCCCGCAACCAAAAATCTATCGCCCCTTTGGTATGTTCAAACCTGAGGGGCGTTTTCAAATGGCGGTGTAGCTCAGTTGGCTAGAGCAAGCGACTCATATTCGCTAGGTCCGGAGTTCAAATCTCTGCACCGCCACCATCTCCAAAACGCCCTGACTTTTTCAGGGCGTTTTTTTTTAATCACGTAAATTCAGGAGGTATGACATGATTCAGATCGATTTCGATAAAATGGGTGGATTGATCCCGGCTGTTATTCAGGATTACCAGAACGGTGAAATTTTGATGGTAGCCTTTATGGATAAGAAAACTCTTGATTTGACGCTAAAAGATGGCAAAACTTGGTTCTTCAGCCGCACCCGCAATAAATACTGGATGAAGGGCGAAGAATCCGGCAATACTCAGGAAGTAATGGAAGTTCTAACCGACTGTGATGCCGATACGGTCGTTATCAAGGTAAAACAGAATGGACCGGCCGCTTGTCATACCGGAAACCGCAGCTGTTTTTATGTCAAATGGGAGAACGGCCAGTGGGTGGAACATTCCAATCCGCTGTTTGACCCGAACGAAGTTTACAAAAAAGCATAGTGTGGAAAGAGGATTAT
Source organism: Desulfuromonadaceae bacterium (assembly GCA_028686145.1). Taxonomy (GTDB): domain Bacteria; phylum Desulfobacterota; class Desulfuromonadia; order Geobacterales; family Pseudopelobacteraceae; genus JACRCG01. The sequence goes on from JAQUCQ010000135.1 coordinate 4,981, forward strand.
CATGTCTAATATTCTGAATTTCGGCATCCCCAAAGGAAGCCTCGAAGACGCAACTGTCGGCCTTTTTAAAAAGGCTGGCTGGCAGATCAGCATCTCCTCCCGCAGTTATTTTCCCGGCGTTGATGACACCGAAATGAACTGCAAACTGATCCGCCCACAGGAGATGGCCAGATACGTTGAACGCCAGACAATTGATGCCGGGATTGCCGGCCGTGACTGGGTGCGGGAAAATGACTCCGATGTGGTTGAAGTCTGTGAAATGGTGTATTCAAAAGTTTCCAGGCGCCCGGCCCGCTGGGTACTGGTGGTCAATGGCGATTCAAAAGTGCAAAAGCCGGAAGATCTTCACGGCGCCACTATTTCCACTGAGCTGGTCGGCTTTACCAAGCGCTATTTTGATGAGCTCAACATTCCGGTTAACGTCGAGTTTTCCTGGGGTGCCACCGAAGCAAAAGTGGTCGACGGCCTCTGCGACGCCATTGTCGAAGTTACCGAGACCGGATCAACCATCAAAGCAAACGGCCTGCGCATCGTGTGTGAACTGATGGAGTCCGTTCCGGTTTTGCTTGCCAGCAAATCTGCCTGGGCTGACCCCTGGAAAAGGGCGAAGATCAACCAGATTGCGACACTGTTGAAATCATCGCTTGATGCGGAAGGCATGGTCGGCCTGAAAATGAATGCTCCAGCCGACAAGATTGACGCAATTACCCGGATGCTTCCCAGCCTCAAGAATCCTACAGTATCGCACCTCTACAATTCTGATTGGCTCTCAATTGAAAGCATCCTGTCAGAAAAAGAGGTCCGTACGGTTGTGCCGGATCTCATTAAACTGGGTGCCGAGGGAATCATCGAATACCCCCTGAACAAGATTATTTAATAGAAACACCGCCAATCGGTGATGGATTAAACGTATGATGATGGACAAGATCGAAGAACTGGAACGACGCTATCAGGAATTGGAAGCGCTACTGTCCGACCCGGTAGTTATTTCCAACCAGCCGGAGTTTCGTAAGTTCTCCCGGGAACATTCTGACCTGAGTGAACTTGTAGCGGCCTATCGCCGCTACCGGAAAGTACTGAGTGAAATTTCAGACAACCGTGAACTCTTGGCCGATCCTGATATGAAAGAAATGGCTGAAGACGAGTTGAAATCCCTGGAAGCTGAAAAGGATCAGCTTGATGCCGATATTCAACTGCTGCTGCTCCCCAAGGATCCTAATGACGACAAGAGCGTTATTCTGGAGATCCGTGCCGGCACCGGCGGAGACGAGTCAGCCCTGTTCGCTGGCGACTTGTTCCGCATGTATTCACGCTACGCCGATACCAACCGCTGGAAGGTCGAGGTCATCTCTGCATCAGAATCTGAGCGGGGCGGCTACAAGGAGATAATTGCATCAGTAGAGGGTGTGGGGGTTTTTGCCAAGCTCAAGTATGAGTCCGGCACTCATCGCGTCCAGCGTGTTCCTGAGACCGAGGCCCAAGGACGCATTCACACAAGTGCATGTACGGTGGCAATCATGCCTGAAGCTGAAGATGTTGACATAGATATCCGTCCGGATGATTTAAAGATAGATGTGTACCGCTCTTCCGGAGCCGGTGGTCAGCACGTCAACACAACCGACTCCGCCGTCCGCATCACTCACCTCCCGACCGGTACGGTCGTCGCCTGCCAGGAAGAGCGGAGCCAGATAAAGAACCGCGCGACAGCCATGAAGGTGCTCAAATCACGCATCCTGGCCACCATTCAACAGGCTCAGGATTCCAAACTGGCTGCAGACCGCAAGCAGCAGGTCGGATCTGGTGACCGGAGCGAGCGAATTCGCACCTACAACTTCCCTCAGGGACGTATGACCGATCACCGTATCGGGTTGACCCTGTATCGTCTCGATTCGATCATGACCGGTGATATCACGGAAATAACGGATGCTTTGAGGGCGTTTTACCAGATGGAAGCTCTTAAAGCCCAGAGTGAAGGAAATTAATATACAGCGGCACTCCGTCATCAAAACATGCTACATTCCCAACCTATGGCATACTGTCTTGATAACTACAAACAACTGATTGCCAGAGTCGATGCTCTGTGCAATTCTATTGCAGCATCACTGGGAGAGCAAATTACCTGTTCGTCAGGGTGCAGCTCCTGCTGTACATCGATCACAATTTTTCCGGTGGAAGCTGCCGCCATGCGAGAAGCAGTGGAAAACCTGCCTGAGCAGAGGGCTGAAGAAATTTATCGGCACGTTGCAAAACATGCCGATAACGAGCGATGTCCACTCCTGTTCCACCATCGCTGCCTCCTGTATGAAGCCCGCCCTGTCATCTGCCGGACCCACGGTCTGCCGATCATCTACACGGCTGAGGGACAACGCAATAGCGACTGTTGCCCTCTGAACCTGAACGATACTGAATCACTCTCCGGGTCTAGTGTTGTTGATCTTGACAAACTTAACACGCTGCTGGTAGCGGTCAACTCCATCTATCTGTCCCAATCAAACAGCACCGAATCCCCCGAACGGCTCACTATTGCCAAAGTCATCACCAGATAGCAACGCAGGCAGCTTACTATAATCAGGATTGTCCAGTAAACTGTTGACGCCTGAACCCGGTTTTGCTACCACACTATTGATCATATTTACTGCCATGAGCAGCTATACACTCTTGTACTAAGGAACCATAATGATACGCATAGGAAAAAACAGAGTAGTCACACTCAGCTATAACCTCACAGACCCGGACGGAAATATGCTCGATGAGGGCAATGAACCGATAGTTTACCTCCACGGCGGATATGATGGTGTCTTTATCCCTATTGAAGAAGCGTTGGAAGGAAAAACCGTTGGTGATTCCGTAACGGTAAAACTACAACCGAATGATGCGTTTGGCGAATACGATTTTGATTTGCTGCAGATTGAACCGGTTGAAAACCTGCCACAACCGCTGAAAGTCGGAATGATGATTGAAGGTGATATGGAGGGGGACATTGAGGATAGCGCCGTTTTTTATACCGTAACGGAAATTGCTGACGGAAAAGCGGTACTGGACGGCAATCACCCGTTATCCGGCATGGCATTGATATTTATTGGCACTGTCACTGCCGTACGTCCGGCAACTGCCGGAGAGATTTCTGCCCGTGAACCGGCTTGATTTTCGTACAATCCGAAAGGTACAGCGGTCTCCTGAGTTATATACAAGCACCTCAGCATGAAAATCATTTCAGGCTGGTAATATAGCTGCGAACCCCCTCCAGTATGCCTTCAGCAACCATCTGCTGATAAACGGGATCTTTGAGACGAGATTCTTCGGTAGCGTTTGAAAGAAAGGCGGTTTCAACCAGGATGCTCGGCATGGCTGCTCCTATTAAC
>JAQUCQ010000136.1 GCA_028686145.1 Desulfuromonadaceae bacterium
CCGACGCTGCTGATCAAGATCATTAATTTTTTGTTGGCAGGAATCTGGCTAATCATAAACTATACCGATAACAGGGGATATGACTATCCGCTGATACGGGTCAAATATATATTGCTCGCTCTGATAGTACCGCTGCTGGTGGTTGAGAGTGGTCTGTTATTTGCCTATTTTGCCGGACTAAAGCCAGATATCATTACCTCCTGCTGTGGCAGTTTGTTCAGCCACGAATCCGGCGGCTTCAGCGGTGATCTTGCTTCTCTACCGTACCGGCCGACATTGATTGCCTTTTTTATCTGCATGGCAATTACAGTATGCAGCGGGTTGGTTTTCTACTTGGCCCTAACAAACAGGATACAAGCGTTAACGGGATTTTTTTCTGCACCAGAAACGCAGAAAAATATTTCTGATATTCTGAAGTGTGGTGGCGGCTATCTATTCTCAATTGCTGCGGCCGTTACGTTTCTGGTCGCCTGCACCTCTGTGGTCTCATTTATCTGTCTTTATTTTTACGAACTGCCCACCCATCATTGCCCGTTCTGTATATTACAGAAGGAATACCATTTTGTCGGCTATCTCCTGTATGCGACCCTTTTTGGCGGTGGTGTGGCCGGGATCGGGGCCGGGGTGTTACTGCCGTTCAGGAAAACTGGTAGCCTGGTCAGCATCATTCCAGACATCCAGCGCCGCCTTGTTCTTATTACACTTGTCTGTTATCTGTTGTTTACGCTGATTTCTGTTTGGAAGATGATCTTCTCGGCACTCAAGCTTGCTTGAGTAGATTGAAACTATGACCAGCCAGAGAAAACTTGTTTTTAAACGCATGTGAATTGTTACAGAATACAATAAAAAAAGCCTGACCAGAAATGGCAGGCTTTTTTGTTTGGTGGGCGAAACAGGGATCGAACCTGTGACATCCAGCTTGTAAGGCTGGCGCTCTCCCAGCTGAGCTATTCGCCCTTATTGTTATGGCGGGGTTGACGGGGCTCGAACCCGCGACTTCCAGCGTGACAGGCTGGCACTCTAACCAACTGAGCTACAACCCCTCAGTAAATCCTGATCAAATTATTTCTTTTTCTTCGGTGCTACATTTACAGCTTCTTTCAACGTCTTGCCTGGTTTGAACTTAGGGACAGTTGCGGCAGGAATATCAATCTTCTTGCCTGTTTGAGGATTTTGACCTTTTCGGGCAGCACGTTTAGCAGTAGAGAATGTTCCAAAGCCGACAAGGCTGAGTTTATCTCCGCTTTTCAGAGCAGCAGTTACACTGGCAATAAATGCGGAAACGGCTTTTTCAGCTTCTACCTTTTTCAGGCCGGACTGCTCTGCTACCGAACTGATCAATTCTGCTTTTGTCATGCGACACCCCCAAAGTTTGATTGTTGAATACAAAGCGAATCACTGTTTATCAGATGTTCTTAAATTGTGTCAAGTATTTTTTCGTGCAAAGGTGCATATTATGGGCGGTTGAGCGTACTTATAAGTGTAATATAATAAAAGTATGCCAATTTACTATGCCGTGCATCTCTAGAAACAGAACTAACGGTGTAATCAGGCAGCCTCTTTTAAGTCCTGCTCATATACGATAATCGGTTTTTCTTTATGATATATGACATCTTCACTGATAACAACTTCCTGAACATTCGATTGGGACGGAACCTCGTACATGATATCGAGCATTGAATTTTCCAATATTGCCCGTAATCCGCGTGCTCCTGTGTTGCGTTTTAAAGCCTCCTTGGCGATAGCAACCAACGAACCGTCGGTAAACCGCAGGCGTACTTTCTCGAGATCAAAAAGCTTCTGATATTGCTTGACCAAGGAATTCTTCGGTTCTTTCAGGATCTGAACCAATGCCTCTTCATCCAGTTCGGACAGTGTGGCAAGCATGGGAAGGCGCCCAATGAACTCAGGAATATAGCCATACTTCAGGAGGTCTTCGGGAGTCAGGCTCTTTAGTAGCTCGCCAAGTTTTTTCTCCTCCCGTTTCTTGATATCAGCACCAAAGCCGAGCGATTTTTTACCAATACGTTGCTGTATAACCGTTTCCAGGCCCGCAAAAGCACCTCCACAAATAAAAAGAATATTTGTGGTATCCACTTTCATGAATTCCTGTTGTGGATGCTTTCTGCCGCCTTTTGGCGGAATGCTGGCAATAGTGCCTTCGATGATCTTGAGAAGCGCCTGTTGAACGCCTTCGCCGGAAACATCGCGGGTAATCGAAGGTGAATCAGACTTACGGGCTATTTTATCAATCTCATCAATGTAGACAATACCTTTTTGGGCACGCTCGACATCATAATCTGCTGCCTGCAAAAGAGTAAGAATGATGTTTTCAACGTCTTCACCAACATATCCGGCTTCTGTGAGGTTGGTTGCATCAGCCATCGCAAATGGCACTTTGAGAATTCGCGCCAGTGTCTGAGCAAGAAGTGTTTTGCCGGACCCGGTTGGTCCGAGCAGCAGAATATTGCTCTTCTGCATTTCCACATCGCCCGGTTTGCCGCCGGTTTCAATTCGCTTATAATGATTATAAACAGCAACCGAGAGAACTTTTTTAGCCATTTCCTGGCCAATGACATATTCGTCCAGAATGTCTTTTATTTCTCGCGGTTTGGGAAGTTTCTTCAAATCCGGACCGGTTGTTTCTTCCAGTTTCATCTCTTCTGCAATGATGTCATTACAAAGCTCAATACACTCATCACAGATGAAAACGGCAGGTCCGGCAATGAGTTTTTTTACATCTTCCTGGCTTTTTCCGCAGAAAGAGCAGGTCAGGTGTTCCTGTGCTGTTGTGCGACGACTCATGGTGTGTCTCCTGTGAGCGGTTTGCGCGTAAAAATTGCGTCAATCAAACCATACTCTTTTGCATCTTCGCCGGACATAAAAAAGTCACGCTCAGTATCCGCTTCAACTTTCCCTTTTGGCTGTCCCGACAAATCTGCCAGAATCCCGTTTAATTCATCTTTCATGCGCAGGATTTCCTTGGCATGGATGCTGATGTCGGTCGCCTGTCCCTGGAAACCGCCCAGAGGCTGATGAATCATGATCCTTGAATGGCTGAGACTGAAACGTTTTCCCTTTTCACCGGCAGTTAACAGTATTGCTCCCATCGATGCTGCCTGACCAACACAAATAGTTGATACCGGAGCTTTAATATAGCGCATTGTATCAAAAATAGCCATGCCTGCGGTGACCACGCCACCCGGAGAGTTGATGTATAGATGGATGTCCTTGTCCGGATCCTCTGCTTCAAGGAACAGTAACTGTGCGATGATCAGGTTCGCTACCGTATCGTCAATCGGCCCACCCAGGAAAATAATCCGTTCTTTAAGCAGACGTGAATAAATATCATACGCACGCTCGCCTCTACCGCTTTGTTCTACAACCATTGGGATGTACATGGAAAAACTCCTTAGGCTGCTTTAAGTTGCTCTGCGTCAACTTCAGTAACAACAGCATGGTCAATCAGATACGTAATGGCCTTATCTTCTTTTATTTCCGAGATGATAGAACCCTTTGCATTCGGATTTGCGGAATAATATTCTTTAATGCGATCAAGCATTTCAGGATTTCCTGCGGCAATCTTTTCGTAGTGTGCAGTCAGATCCTCATCGGATACGGACACATTTTCTTTTTCTACCAAAGCCATCAGGAGTAATCCTCCTTTAACCTTGTCAATTGCATCGTCACGGAAACGTGCGCGGAAACCATCTGCATCAAGTCCCATCATTTCCAGTGACATTTGCTGACTTTTAAGGCGGTTTTTAAGGTTTTCAAACATATGATCAAGTTGCCGTTTGACCATGGACTCAGGAACATCCAGTGGATTTTTCTTGATCAGGGCCTGAATGATCCGCTCTTTAAACTCATTTTCAATACGGTCTTTTTCATGTTTTTCATGGTACTCGACCATTTTAGCGCGCAATACATCCATGGTATCATATTCGCCAAATTGTTGCGCAAATGCATCATCCAGTTCCGGGAGCTCTTTGCGTTTGATTTCATTTACGGTAACCGTGAATAAACCCTTTTTCCCGCTTGGTTCGCTTTCATCACCGCCTGCGGGAAGAACAAGAGTGAATTCCTTGGTGTCGCCTGACTTCATTCCAATCAATTGCTCTTCAAAGCCAGGGATCAAACGGCCCGACCCAACTTCAACCTCAGCAGTCTGAGCGCCGCTATTTTCTTCCGGTGAACCTTCTACCGTGATTGAATAGTCGACGGATGCAGAATGTCCATTTTCTATGACTGCGTCTGCGTCAAGAGGAATCAACTGTGCCATGTTTTCTTGCATACTTTTCAGCTCGCTATCGATGCTTTCTGGTTTGGCAACGTATGTTTCTTTGTTTACGACCAGTCCGGTATATTCGTTTAACAATATTTGAGGCATGACCTCAAAAACAGCACTGTATTTAAACGGAACACCTGGTTCAAGTATATCACTTTCGATGGTAGGAGAGTCAATCGGTTCAACCTTGTGCTCATCCATCGCTTTGTAAAGGGTTTCCTGATATAAGCGGCGCATGACATCATCACGCATTGCATCACTGTAGGTACGCTTGATAAGCTGCATCGGTGCCTTGCCGGGGCGAAATCCCTGTAGCTTGGCTTTTTTCTGGATGGCTGTATACGCCTTCTCAATCTCCGCGTTAACCCGTTCAGCGGGGATTTCGATAGTAATCTTTTTTTGTACCGAACTGATGTCTTCGACGTGAACCTGCATGATAGCTATCCTCTTCTATAGTTGAAATGTAATGTTTGTATGTGAGTATATCGAAACAAACATCGGGGAATCTTGGATGGTGCGAGAGAGGAGACTTGAACTCCTATACCGTGAGGTGCCAGATCCTAAGTCTGGTGCGTCTGCCAATTCCGCCACTCTCGCATCTGTCTTGAACCATGAAACGATTGATCATGGTTGCTGTTTACTTGTGCTAAAAGATTTATAAAGATAGGTGATAAACATGGATAGGTCAAGAAATTATTGAGATATACATGGTATACGCCCTGTTTTTTTATCCGCCTGCCAGTTTGACCTTAAAGCCGCGAGCCTCCAATTCTGTTGACAACGTGTCACGGTGATCACCCTGAATTTCAATGACACCTTCTTTAACGGTGCCGCCGCACCCGCACTTTTTCTTCAAAGCACCTGCAAGGTTCTTTATTTCAGGTGCGGAAAGCGGGATGCCGCTGATAACGATCACAGTGCCGCCACCCCGGCCCTTTACTTCACGGCGTAGCCGAACAATGCCGTCACTGGGCTGAAGAGTTGATTTGTTTTCGGCCATTACTGGTTTTACCCGTCCCTTTTCAGAAGAATAGACGAGAATACTATCGGACCAATTTGTCATTTTCCCCAATCCCTTGCATATCTGAAATCGCGGTCAATTGTGCGGTTCGAGACCTTGGCAATAACCGGCAGGCGACGTTTGAAATGGGAGTTCTGAATTTTCGAATAGATGGATTCGACAAAGTCGGACTCAAAACCGTCGGCAACCAATTCCGGTTTGGTCAGGCGCTGGTCCACCATGCGATACAAAAGCTGGTCAACCTGACGGTACGAGAACCCCAACTCTTCCTCATCGGTTTGGCCGGCCCAGAGATCGGCGGAGGGTTGTTTCTCAATTACTTCAGTCGGGACACCCATTGCGGCAGATAGCTGCCAGACCTGGCTTTTGTAAATGTCCCCGATCGGATTCAGAGCTGAAGCCATATCACCGTAAAGTGTCCCGTATCCGAGCAGCAGTTCGGTTTTGTTGCTGGTGCCGAGCACCAGAGCGCGCAACAACGCCGAGTGATCAAAAAGAATCGTCATCCGCTCCCGGGCCATCTTGTTGCCGCGCCGCATATTATCTGCCTCAGAGAATACGTCAAAATAGGCGTCCACCATTGCTGTGATCGACACCACGGAAAAATGTACACCGCATGCTGTTGCTACCAGCCGGGCATGTGCCTCACTTTCCGGATTACTGCTCTTGTAGGGCATACAAATAGCGTGGACATTTTCTGGGCCCAGCGCTTCGGCTGCGATAAAAGCGACCAGTGCTGAATCGATTCCACCTGAAAGACCCAGCACCACGGTGCTGACGCCGACTTTACGAACTTCATCCCGTACAAAACCGACCAAAAGTTTTCTCAGTAAATCCGTATTGGCATGCAATCCAGCCATTATTGCCCCCTTTTGTGCGCAATACGCTGGAGTTCCTGCATTGTCACAAACAGATTTTCGTCACGCATCATCGGTGAAAAAATGCGTTCACGGCGCAGGGCGCCTTCAGTAACCCTGGCGGTGACAAAATCTTCCTCAAGAAGAGAACCGCGGGCGATTGATTCACCTGATGGTGCGATGTATTCCGAACCACCCCAGAAGTTGACGCCGTCCTCAAATCCGACCCGGTTGCTGTAGAGAACCCGGCAGTTGAGAAACATGGCGGTGGTTGAGACCAGTTTCTGCCAGGCCGAGGCTGATCCGAGTGAATCGCCTTCGATGCCGCGGGAGGGGCTGCTTGAAAGGCAGATTAGTGTCGTTGCCCCATCCATTGCTAAAATATAGGAGGCTGACAGGTGCCACATATCCTCGCAGATCAGCATGCCAAACCGTCCAAACTTACTATCATACGCTCGAAACGATTCACCATGTGCCAGATAACGCTGCTCATCAAAGAGGCCGTAGGTCGGGAGATAAACCTTGCGGTGCAGGTGGCGGATTGCGCCATCTTCAAGGTACAGTGCCGAGTTGAAAAAATGGTAGTCATCGGTCTCTTCGACAAAGCCGATGGCGATGGATATGCCACGGGAAAGTGCGATCAGATGGCGGATCTCGGGAGAGTCGGTACGCAGCGCCACTTCGGGCACAAGGTCTTTTAAAAAATAGCCGGACAGCGCCAGTTCCGGGAAGATGATCAGGTCGGCACCAGCTTCTCGAGCTTTTACAATCTGTTCCTCAATGGTGGCCAGATTGTCGGCAACGCAGCCAAGTTTCGGTTTTATCTGAGCCAGAACTGCAGTGAAATCCATGGCGACTCCTTATTTAATCCTGATAACAGGATAAGTGCGGTAACGAAAATATTTTCTGCTTATAATAAAAAGCGCAGAAATAATTTCTAACTTACTAATAAGCAAGGTCAAAAGCATTTTTTATGTGATCAATAGCGTGAAGACCGTCAGTATGCAGCAGAATGGCAACAACGTCAAACCGTGCGTTGGTGTCATACAGTCTATTTTTTGCGAGCCAGGTCAGCGCCGCTTTGGAAATCTGGCGTTGCTTGAACGGGGTTACCGCCAGTTGAGGCACGCCATAGGAGAGTCCCCGTCTGGTTTTTACCTCGATAAAAACGAGGCTTTTATCCCCGGGGTCACGGGCGATAATGTCAACTTCGCCCCCTTTGCAACGAAAGTTGCGTTCCAGAACACGGTAGCCGTGTGCGAGCATAAAGTTTGTTGCTATCTCCTCTCCCAGATCGCCGGTTCCTTTGTTGCCGCCGGGCGCGGAAGGAGGGCTGATCTTTGAGATGAGGTTATTAACAATGCCCATTGATTCACTCCGGCGGAGAAACTTTCTTTTGATATTAACTGCAATTCGCGGCAGGGTACATTAATTAGACTGCCACCTTGACTGATTCAAATGGCGCAGTACTATAGCATGAGATTATGATTTTGACAGCACTAACGGAGAGTTGCAATCATCGGCACAGCGGATATGTCTTACTGTACTACCGCTGGCCTGCTTTTTTATCATATTCTCTCACGAAATACGGTTCCTTGATCGCCTTCACCGCCTCCCGGATTTTCCCGAAATTGTTTTGACGGCGGCTTATTCGAGGTGGTACGGTCTTGTTCCCATAGAAAACATTATCCTGTCAATAGCCAGTAAATACATCAGCAAGGAGCCCATGTATGAGATTCCATTTTATACCGTTGATGATGTTGGTGCTGCTGCCTGCGTCTGCATATGCCGCAGATTCCTGCCGCGATTGTCATGAAAACAGCCGGAAAATGGCCTCGCTTGGATACGGTCATTTTGTGGTCACGCAGATAGAGGTGGAAGCGCAGAGCCACATGCCGGCAGGTTGCAGCGAATGCCATCTGGGCAACCCTCAAGCGAGCGAAAAGGACGCAGCCCATCAGGGCATGGCACGTCTCCTGGTTGTGCGTAAAAAAGGGTTGACGGCTGACACCTCACCACGGAAATTTCCGCTCGAATTCGGCACAAATCAGACGACCCGGGTCTATGCCGTAACGGAAAGAGATGGCAAGATAACCAGGGATTCCTCGGTAGTTGCCCTGTCCTGGCACGACAAACGAACCGAT
>JAQUCQ010000137.1 GCA_028686145.1 Desulfuromonadaceae bacterium
GTCGAATACAGGCTTGTCTTTCATGTTCCGATCAAGGTAATAACAGAGCTCCTCGGGCCAGAACATTCTATCCGTGCCTACAAAACCGGTCGCCAGGAAAATTGTGACAGGCACACGGTATTTTGCAAGGATTGAGAAGGCCTCAGTGTAGTTATCCCGCCACCCATCATCGAACGTAATTGCGCAGTGCCCGCGGATATCCCCTCCGTTCAGGACCTTTTCAACCAGATCCTCAAAGAAGACGACCTCGAATCGGTCTCGTAGGAAAGCGATCTGTTTTTCAAAGGAAGACGCGCTAACGTACATGCCCGACTGGACAAAGTATGGCTGATTGCCGCCTGAGGCCAAGACCCGATGGTACATTAATATAAAAACCTTGTTAGAAAAGCAAAAATGCTCCATTAAGGAATGAACCATACACAAAGACAGCAACTCTGAAAACATACGTTTTATCACAATCTTTCTAGTCATAATCTCACCAGGCAGTTCAGTCAGTAATAATGAGAATACAGTCCCTGCATTGTTGCAGTCAGACTCTCGATTTGTCTCTCACGCGAGAATTTTTCAAGAATCCATTCGCGAGCGGCAGTTCCCATGGTTTTCTGGAGTTCCGAGTTATTAAGTAACTGTTCAATCTTATCAGCCAGACCAATATAATCACCTGGCTCGACATAATACCCTGTTTTGCCATTTTTGATAGTCTCCACAAGACCCTGCAAATAAGAGACTATCAACGGGAGCCCAGATGCCGCAATCTCCAGAGAAGACATGGTAAATGAATCCCATCCCGTAGACGCTATCACCCCAGTGTAGCAGGATGAAAGAATCCGGCTTATATCATCACGATATCCTCCGAAAGTAATGTACTTCTCCGTTTCGGTACCTGAATACATTGGGAAAAATCTTTTCTGTTCCCCATACTTGTTGCCTAGGAAAAGGAAGTGTACATCGTTTTTCTTCCTCACCCGGATCAATTCATTGGCTGCCTCCACGATGACGTGAACTCCCTTCCTCTCTTCCATGTGGCCCGAATAAAAAATGATCCTACGGTTTTTGGGGATAGTAAAAACTTCATGAGCGTACGATCTATCTAGAGGTGCCGGTTTGAACTTCTCTGTATCGACACCGATATTAACGATACTTACTTTGCGCAGTTTTACGCCTCGTCCATAGACAGCCGAATCAGCCATTGCTCTTGACTCGAATATAAAATGATCCGGCTTATTTCTTATTAATCCAACTTCCAGTCTCTTGAATAATAACTTGACTCCGTGATTGATGCTGCTCATAGGTGCTCCCCAATAAGATACGAATAGCCTTACGCCAGCGCGCCGCATCACGGAGTAGACGGGGCGAAAAACCGGTTGGTCGAAACCGAAGGCAATCCTGATATTGTTTTCGCAAATATAATCATGGATTGCGTCGTGGTTTTTTTTGCTGGAGTCCATGGTATCAAACCGGATCACATTCCTGAAATTGCCGGTCAGAAACGCTGGCCACCCCCCGTCAAGGCTCGAATAACCAAAATGAATCCTGTCACTGTCCCCCGTAAGCCTCTGTGCCATTTCGAAAAAAACTGTTTCAAGCCTGCCTATCGCATAGCCGGTATTAGACCTGCAGTGGAAAAACACTAGGATTCCATCACCGTTCATATTTTTTCCTTCGGTCATATCCGTGCCTTCATGGCGTGGATTGATCTCTCGATTTGGCTGAAACATTTTGCAAATATTTCTTCACTCTGTCCAAAAGGATCATTTATATTACACAATATGTTTTCGGGAAATGGGGCAAATTCCCGGAGAAGCTTGATATTTTCCTTCTTGTGGGGAAACAATTCGACCAGTTTCTTATATTGCCAGAGCTCCATTGCAAGTATCAGGTCTGAATTTTCAAGATCACAACATTCCAACCCTTTGGACAAATGCCCCTCTAGGTCTAAACCAAATGTTTTCGAGGTAATTATTGCCTCGAGTGGTGACGGTGTTCTCATGTCAACATTGAGGCCACAAGACTCTATAGACAGAATTTTGTCCTCTGTTATAGATCTCATGAGATATTCAGCGAAGGCACTTCTGCAGATGTTACCCATGCAGACAAAAACTACACTTCTTGTGTAACTTGAGGCTCTTCTACTCCGGGCAAAGCGATAAAGGACAGACTCGTAGATATTACGCAAGAGTAGCTTGACATCCCTTTTTATGTTCTTGACCTTGCTGAACATCTTACGTTGTTGCATGGCTGACACGCCTTGATTTGGCTATGTTGTTCAATGCGACCGTCATTGATAGATTGATCCAAAAATATGGATAGAACAAAACCGTGACGAAGAAGCCACTCACGAGATAACCAACTAATGCGGCATCCAGCCCATGAGCCATATAGTATATGAACTTGTTTTCGTTTAGGCTGCTTGTCAAAGCGATTCTTCTTGTCTGGCTATTGCTTGTGAAGGTTGAAAATATCAGGAGTATGAATACCGTGAGGCCTGCGTAACCAAGTTCTGAAAGACACTCCACGAAGATGTTGTGAGATAAAAGGCCATTGCCATCAAAGAATTGCCTGTCCGCAATCTGCCAGTTTTTGTATCCTACTCCTAAGACTGGATACATCTCTGCCATCTTAAGCCCCTTTTTCCAGTTATCAAGCCTTTCAACGGAGGTTTTGTCCTCACCGGCCTGCTGAAAGCGCGTGATCTGTTCTTCCGGAATAAGTTTAAATGCTAGAGTGCCGACGAGCAACAATGCACACAACGCTTTAACCCTGTATCTGCTCTTGAAAAACATCCAGATGATGACCGCCGCTCCTCCCACCAAGGTCCCCCTGTTCGAACTTGTGATCATTCCCATGAGCCCGGTTAGAGGGAAAAGAGTAAACGCCATCCTTTTCCATTTTGGCCAATATTCTTTCAAAGCCATATAGAAATAGAAAGCCAAGGGAAAATAAACACACATCTGGATACCGAATTCACCCGAATTATGAAACCACCCCGGTCCACCTCCGAATCCCCAGGTCGAATATCCTCTTCCTCCTGTAATCCAGCCTCTAGTACTGAATTGGGCCATTTTAAAACTGCACAAAAGGAATAACAGCATGAATATTACATATCTTTTTTCTGTGTTTACAACATTGGTTATCAAGTAATAAATAAGCATCCATGCAATAATATCTGACCAATAGGACATGGATAAATTCAGTGAAATTCCGAAAAATGATGACATTAGAATGACCGTTAAAAACATGACCATTAATATATTTGCAGAGTTTCTTACATTGTTTTTAATTTTTTGTAGTGCATATCCTATCAAACCCATTGATATGACAATTTTCCCATATGGGAGAATATCTATAGTGGGGTATAAGCTTTGAGGCCTGAAATATTCTAAAAACAGATACAATAAAACTATGATATACACCTTACTTTCGTTTCTTAAAGTGTACATAATATTTTTGAATTCTAATTTATATATGTCTGTCATGACATAACCTCTTTATTGTATTTTCTTTTTATATCTTTAATCTTTACTATTACCCACTGTGGGAAACAGGTCGAAATCATATACAATAAAGTTTTTAATTTAAAAGGATCGTTAATGTAACTCTTGATGAAATTGCTTCTAGCCTCTTTCTGTATGCCTTGCGAAAAGTAATGATAGCCTTCTGAAAAGAACAGATTAGAATATTTCTTTCTGATAGCTAACATGCCAAGGCGGTTATATAAATCCGGGTATTTTTTCTTTATAATTTCAATACTTGCTTTAACTCCCATATAAATATTGTGATTTTTCCTACTCAAACTCCCTTCAGTTATACGACATAGAACCATTGGTTTATCAATAAGTTCTACACGAAATCCCATTCCTATTCGCATCCACATGTTGTCATCCTCGGCAACGATCAGCCCTTCCTCGAACAATCCCACAGTATCGAAAACGTTTTTTCGAACCATCACAGTGGGGGTGGCGACATAACTGTTCAGGAATATGTTTCTGACAATATCACCGCTCATCAGGCGTTCTCGCTTATTCGCCTTACTCATTGTTATGCCCTGTTCATTGAAGAAACTATTCTCCGTAAAAACCATCCCCAATTTGTCATTGTTATTAAACAGCGCAACCTGTTTTTCGAGTTTTTCGGGTAACCACTTGTCATCAGCATCAAGAAAGGCAATCAACTCCCCCTGTGCCATTGAAATGCCAAGATTTCTTGCAGCTGAAACGCCACTATTTTCCACATAATAATATCGAACAGTCTGAAATCTGTTTTTAATTATCTCTCTGGTTGTATCAGTTGACCCATCGTCGATTACTATAATTTCGTAATCTGAATAGGTTTGATGAAGCACACTGTCTAGTGCTTCACAAATGTATTTACCGCTGTTGTACGTTGGTATTATTACGCTAATCACGTCATTACACCTTTTCGGTTAGTGATCTGGACAAGCTCCGGATAGAGCGGATAAAAAGTCGCAACCCAAAGCAAATCAAGTATCATTATTTTTATCTTGTCATTTTTCGACATAAGATCTCTCTTGAAATAACTGCACAATGTCTCTGATATCATTATCGTTCACAAAAGAGTGCACCGGCAGAGCAACCATTCTTTCGGCAATATCTTTGGCCACTGGAAACGCATTTCCACCGGGAAAGTCCCAAAGCTCATTTATTCCATCAATCGAATCAGGGTAACCGTCTGATATTCCCAATCCCATCTTCTCGCTTTTGTTGAGTATCCATTTCTTGGTCTCAGCATCTGCAACCAACACGGGAAATCTGATTAAATTAGGTATTGCTCCCCTGCAGCCACCCGGAAGCGTTATCCCGTATCCGGCAATTTTATTGGCATTTACCAAACGAACTGCCTTGAGCTTTGTAATTGCTGACTTCCATTTTTTTGCCATCCCTGCCTGGAATGATGACAACCTCCTGATCGGAAAGGATGGATTGAAATGTGTTTCTCCCAGCTTCAAAAATGGTAACGATTTCGGTAACCAGTATATCTTCGGGTTGATGAGTACCGACAGTGCAACCGCTTGAAGGAACAGTTTCAGACAGCCGAAGTTCCCATATCCTTTAATAGCGGCAAGCCGTTTCTCAAGTATTCGCCCGATCCGATCATTGTCTGTCAGAATTATGCCACCTTCTACAGTAGAAAAGGCCTTTCCACACCCCATGCTGAATAATCCCACATCTCCGAGCGTTCCTGTTTTCTTTCCGTCCCATTCACCACCCATTGCCTGGGCGGCGTCTTCTAGGACGAATATATCGCCCCGGCGTATCAAACTCTTTACCCGCTCCACATCGGCCGTCATGCCAAACAGATGAGTGGGGATCACGCAGAGGAGACGGGGATTTTCCAACTCCTCCACAATACGATCGAAATCAAAATCAAGCGTACCTGGCACCATATCGCACAATCTAACTTTGAACCCGGCCCTTACTATCGCTGACGGAACGGAGTAGCAGGTATAGGCCGGGATAAGAACTTCATCTCTTTCCGGATGTATCTCGTGCAGTGCCTGAAGTATGAGGACAAGAGCCGCCTTCCCGGAAGAAACGGTAAAAGAGTATTTGACCTGATAAAATGCTTTGAGTTCATCCTCGAACCTCTCAACTATCCCGGCCCCCTTGAAAAAACCGGCAACCCCGAAGACAATATTTTCAAGATGAAGCGGTGACGCTGCCGGAGGGAGAGTTCTACCGATACGCATTACCATAATGGCATCCCGTCTCAAGTATTAGTAACGCAAACAGCGTAATTGTACTTAAATGGATAGCACCATTAGTGCCATAATTATTTGGTTGTTATTACGGTTAGTTACAAATACTTTTCGGAAATTGGCTACAAAACAAATACTTAATTTTATAGCTTTGGAAGTCGTAGAAGCTGTTTTGATGGGGATGGAAGCGGATTGTAAAATATGTTCACATTGTTAGATTTGGGGCCGGTGATTGTTAACTGCCAATGAAGTAGATTGTTGAATTTCTGAATGTTCGGATTTATATTTTTCATTATTCTTTTGTTAATTATTTCGAGCCAGTTTTTGCGCTCTAAATTTGTACCTTTTGCACAATTCCTTGAATATCTTTGAGATGTTAAAATTCATAAGATCCGCCATGAAAAAGGGGTGATTATTTGCTATTATTTTAAAAACTGTCACCAATCGATCAGGCATTGGATCATCATCGGTCATCGCCCCCCCTTTATTCTTGAATCCATGCCAAGCGCCGTTCAGACAAGCGTTGAAACTCGCCATCTCGCCCGCTTGCCAGCAGGCTCCGATACTTGATATGAGGTTACTTGCATAATTCCTGTAAAAGGACAGTTTCCCGGAATAGCTGTTCAGGCAGGACTTGCCGAAAAATAAACAGTTTCTCAGCATGTAATAATAATAGTGACTACCCTTTGGCAGAGATGAAGAGTCGATGGGCGTCTTATGAAATATCTTTGCTTCATAACACATTGCATTCTGCAAACCGGAACGAATGGCTCGTAATGAATATTCAGTGTCTTCCCAATATGCAAAATATTCACTATTCAAATAACCAATAGCTTCAATAGTTGTTTTTTTTATGAGCAGGGCTGTCCCCCAAAGGCATATATTTGCGCCTTCGTATCTATAACTATTTTTATTTTTAGTTTTTCTGTCAGGGTATAGAATCTGGGCATTGTGCCAATTAACATAACTCCCTGTAAACTGCTGTAAATTTTTATCCAGATAGCAATAAATCACGGGACTGACCATACCAATATTTTTTGCTGATTCCGCCTTGTCTACCAGTTTTGTGAGTGAGCCAGACTCGATAACCGTATCATTATTAAGCAACCATACATAATCGGCTCCCGCCTTCATGGCATATTTCATTGCGACGTTGTTTCCTCCGGTAAACCCGAGATTTTCGCTGTTTTCAATTAGAAAAACACTCGGATATTCCCGGCGGATTGTTTCAACAGAATCATCAGAGGAGCAGTTATCTATCACGATGACTTTAAAAACAGGATAGTCAAGCCTGTAGACCGATTCCAGGCACTCAAGAGTGTCCTGCAGGCCTTTCCAGTTAAGAATAATAATGTAAACCAACGGCATCGAGGTGCCAGTTTTCTTTTTGATCAGCTCGCACATAGTCTAGCCTTGATTTTCTGTGTAAGATAACTACTTATAAACAATATCTTCTCGTGAAGCATCGTTCTCTTTACCGGATTTTTACGTATTCTTTCCAAGGCGGTAATCATAGTTTTGGCAACCCTTTGAGAGGTGTAGTTGTCATTAACTATTTGTATTGCATTGTTCCTGATAGCTCCATAGAGACAACTGTCATTCAATAAATCCAGGACAGCGTCAGCAAAATCCTGAGGAGAGTCCGCAATCATGACGTTTTTTCGATCGGTAAGTCCCATGCCTTCTGCACCGACAGAAGTTGTAACCACTGGGACCCCATGTGCCATAGCTTCTCCTATTTTACCTTTCATCCCGGCGCCATAGCGAAGGGGCGCGACGGATATGTGACTCCGGTGCAGGTAGGTTGTTGTTTCCGGCACATATCCCGTTACCGTAATGAACTCGTTTTTCAGCATCCGAATCTCATCCGGTGGGTTGCTTCCTACAATCGTGATATGTATATCCGGTTTGTTTTTCCTGATAATCGGAAGGATGTCGCTGCAGAAATATAAAACAGCATCGACATTCGGATCATGAGAAAAGCCACCGACAAAAATGAGCGAATCTTTCTCAGGAGTAGCATCACTGAGGCATATCTCATGAACGTTGTGCACAACCTCACTTGGGATGTCCAAAGACTCTTCAAAAAGTGCAGCGGCATCATCCTTGGTGACTGTTATAACCGCATCAGACTTGCGGTAGATACGGAGCTCTTTTTCTTTTGTTTCCAAATAAGTAGCATAATCGCCTTCATCTTTGGTCAGATCATATTTTTGCTTCAAACGCAGATAATGCACATCCACGGTATCGACAACCACACGGCATTCTGGTTGAAGGATTCTTATCCTGTCGAGATAAAACCCCGCCGTGAAGTAGAACTCCAGAAGAGCAACCTTGAATTTTTCAGCTTTCAGCAGCTTCCACAGAGAGAACCGTGCTGAATAAACAGCAACACCAGCCTGTTTTAAAAGTGAAATATAAGCATCATCGCCAGGCTTATCTACGCAAGATACTAACGTTATTTCATATTCTTGCGCCATGATGCCGATTAGCGAGCAGAGACGCAAATCTCCAGAATTCATATCTGGCCGCGGAACGACTGGCGA
>JAQUCQ010000138.1 GCA_028686145.1 Desulfuromonadaceae bacterium
TGCTCAACCCATAATCACGCATAAGAATTTTGAAAAGATTATCGCCGGCTTTTACCGTGTAGAAGCCCCCTGTGGCAAACGTGGATGTTCGCTTTGCATGGGTACGGACCGAGCGTTTTGCTTTAACACGATGAGGTTTTGCAACACTCTTCAAACCCGACAGTGTCTGTGGATCAAGATCAAAACGCGGATCAATTATCGCATACGCGCAAGTCACATAGATCAGCATACCGAGACAGACGACTAAGGATAAGCGGATCTTTAAAAAGTGAGGCATTTTGTCTCCGCACAGGTGCAATATTATTAAGATACGATTAAGTTTTGGCGGGTTATAGCGTACGCAAAAATATAAGTCAACTTAGTTTATTGATACAACGAAAGCTTTTATAGCCCCGTTTTGCCTGTAAATCTTAACTTCGCCTTTATTCTGAATCTTGCCGTTTTCAATCCGGACACCAGCTTTCGAGCTTCGAGAGGTTATCCGGTAATCCGCGCTCCCAACAAGGTCGATCAAAATCGATTTTAACAAAGTTTCTGAAACAGACGCATCTTTCACCGCCAGGACCTGTACCGCTTGTATATGACCAGAAGCACTGAACACCCTGAATTCATGTTGTTTACCAACATAGCGCTCCCAACCGGGATGCTTCAGCGCATAGGTGCTGTCGTGCCCATCTTTTGAAATAAATGCAGGAAGCGGCGTGATCATTTCCGGTTGCGGAACGGGGGAAGGAGCCGTTTTTATAACTGGTGCAACTACCGGTGCCAGTACCGGTGCTTGCTTTGCACCTGATAATGACGGTATGAACCGCTGCTTCAGTGAACTTACCAGTTGAGGCTTTTGAGTGCCAAGATACCAGCCACCTCCGGCAACAATGACGCACATCAGGGTAATAACAACGCTGCGCCTGACAAACAGGGATTCTGACCGGTAGTTCTCTTCAAATGCCAGCAGTAAATCTTCGGGAATATGTTCCTCCTGTTGAGGAGTATTCTTACTGATTTTAAATTCTGCAGCCTGTGGAGGCATAACTGGCGGTAAAACCGTCTTCGTACCTTTTTTTTCAGCCAGAGAGTCAGAAACTTTTGCCAACTTATTTTTATGGACAGGAGTTTTATCAGATACAGGTGATTCAGCAAAAACATGTGCTAGCGGTTTTACAGAGGCCGTTTTGGGTTTTGAAGAAACTTTTAAAACCGCTTCCGACTTATCAGTATCAGCATCAGCATCAGGAGAAGATTCTGCGGCAGAGCCTCCTTCCCCGTGGCCTTTGACACCTTCAAGGAGAAGAATTTCCGCCAGAGAGTCGTTGATGGACTGTGCCCTATCGGACTCAACGCTTCCGGTAACGTTTTCAAGAGGTACGTGAGCTTCTGGCTGTGGAACTATTGACAATTCCCCGACTGCATTGTCAGGAGGTGATGCTAGTGGAGTTTGTTCGTCAACAACAGGGAAAACTGACTTTTCAAGATCGGATAAAAAATCATCCACGAGTTTGTCTGCATCCGCACGAGACTCAACAGGAACGGATACTGGCAATCGGACTGAACTTTGTACCGCTTTCGGTGGAATATAGATTTTTTCCCACTTTTCGCCAAGCAGCAATTTGAGAGTATCTTTCAACTCTTCTACAAGTTTGTCATCCGGCTGACTCAAATCAATAAGATGTTCATACAGCCCCTTGACTGCCCTGGCCGGACCATTTCCTGAGTGGAGAAGAATAAACGTCGGCGCACTGTTTCCAAGCAACATCTGGATATGGCGGGCAACGCTTTCCCCGGTAACGCCACCAATCTTATCTTGAATACAGACAGTACATGGACGTTTTTCAAACACATCCTTCAAGCCGTTATCAAAGTCAGTTACGACATCGATCACAACCTTAAGAACAGGCTGAAGCGTACGTTTGATATATTCAACCTTTGGACTATCTGATATGAAAAGCAGGTTAAGCATGGAGGCCCTTTAAATTAATGTAACTGTCTATGTACACGGGCCACTTGCAATTGTCAACAGCAATTGGGCCATAATATAAGTAAAATTGCTTAGTTACGTCCTATTCTAAAAATGCGGCTGCCAGGATTTTCGCCTGCTGCTCTGCATGAATATGGTGAGACCCCACGGCTGGGCAGGAATCTGCCGGCCGACCTATGTACGCAACTGAAGCTGATAGTCCTTTGAAATACCGTTCAATATACTGCCAGGTTCCCATATTTTCCGGTTCTTCCTGAACCCAATATAATTTACAGTCATCCCTGCACTGATCAATGACACCTTTTACGGCATTGACGTCCAGCGGGTATAACTGCTCAATCCGGACGATGACAGTAGTAGTTTGTGACAATCGGACACGTTCTTCTTCCAACTCGTAATATATTTTTCCGCTGCAGAACAGAATCTGCCGGGCAACAGAAATATCACCGGAGCCAACAATGCAGGTTTGAAAAGTGCCCGAGCAGCATTCAGCAACGGTAGAGATGCAGATCGGATGGCGCAATAGACTTTTGGGGGTAAACACTACCAATGGCTTTCTAAATGTTTGCAGCATCTGGCGTCTGAGCAGGTGAAACATCTGTGCTGGCGTCGACGGACAGGTCACGATCATATTTTCTGAAGCACAAAGTTGCAGATAACGCTCGACACGGGCGCTGGAATGTTCTGCGCCCTGTCCCTCATACCCGTGAGGGAGCAGCATTACCAGACCACTGGCACGATTCCATTTTGTTTCACCGCTGGCTACAAATTGATCAATAATAACCTGGGCTCCATTGGCAAAATCTCCAAACTGTGCTTCCCAAAGAGTAAGGGACTGCGGCGTTTCCAATGAATACCCGTATTCAAAGGCAAGGACACCAAACTCGGAAAGCAGACTGTTCCAGGCCTGAAAACCAGCTCCCTCGCGGGCAACTGTTTCAAGTGGTGTATAACTGCGTTCATCGTGGCTGTCGATCACAACACAATGGCGATGATTAAAGGTCCCGCGCTGTGAATCCTGGCCAGAAAGTCGTACGGAATATCCCTGATCAAGCAACGTTGCATACGCGAGGGTTTCGGCATTCCCCCAGTCGATCCCCTCCCCTTTAAGTACCGCCTCAAACCGTTTCTGAATCAGGGCACCAATTTTCACATGGGGCGTGAAACCGGACGGAAGGACGGCAAGCCGCCTGGCAGTTGTCACCAGTTTTTCAACAGATACAGCTGTTAGGACAGGTTCGGCACTGTAATTGGTGCTGATGGTACTCCACAGGTCAGAAAACCCAACCGGCCGATCATCTGGTGTTTTTTTGAGAGAAGATTCCAATGTGTCGCTGACGCGCCGTTCCATCATCTCCAAGGTATCCAAAGGAACTCCGCCCTCTTCTGCCAATGCAGCTGAATAGATGCGGTTTATCGAGGAGCGGGACGCTATCTTCTGATACATTATCGGCTGGGTGAATGCCGGCTCATCACCTTCGTTATGGCCGTGACGACGGTAGCAGATCAGCTCAACAACAACATCGCGATGAAATGTCCGGCGGTATGCCAAGGCAAGATCAACAGCATGCAGCGCTGATTCCGGAGCTTCGCCCTGAACATGAAAAATCGGGCAGGAGAGCATCTTGGCAACATCAGTGGCATAGCAGGTAGAACGGGAGTCTTTTGGAATAGTAGTAAAACCGATCTGATTATTAAGCACGATATGAATTGTCCCACCGGTTCCATAACCATCCAGCTGTGACATATTAAGAACTTCCATGACGCTTCCCTGCCCTGAGAAAGCCGCATCGCCATGGATCAGGACCGGAAGCACCCGACTGGTGCCATCAACGCCATAGCGGTCCTGTCTTGCACGACATTTACCCTCAACCACAGCATTTACTGCTTCAAGATGGCTAGGGTTTGCGGCAATTGTTACATGCAGCGGGTGTCCGTCAAGGTCAATATCGCACGAATATCCCTTGTGATATTTCACATCGCCATCTCCAATGAAACCAGGTGAAACGCTCTCCTTAAATTCTGCAAAAAGAGTTTCGTACGGCTTACGCAAAATATGCGTCAGCACGTTCAGTCTTCCACGATGCGACATTCCCATCACGACATCACTTATCCCAGCTTCTGGACAATTGTGAACGATCCGATCCAGAACCGGAATCAGAATTTCTCCACCTTCAAGCGAAAAACGCTTTTGTCCAATAAATCTGCGATGCAGAAACTGCTCGAATAAAGCCGCTTGATTGAGTTTTTCCAGAATATGTAATTTTTCATCAATCGAAAAGTCAGGATGATTTCGACAGGGCTCCATGCGGTCAATCAGCCACTGCCGCTCATCCGGTTCCTGGATATGCATGAACTCAACACCCGTTTCCCGGCAATATGTTTCACGCATAGTTTCCAGAATTTCACGTAACGAAGCACGCGGTTTCAGAAATCGACGGCAGGCAAAGATGGTGTCAAGATCGCTTTCATCAAGTCCAAAAGTGGATAGTTCAAGCAGGGGGTGGAAAAGTTGACAAGGAGAGAGTGGATCAGTGCATGCCAGGAGATGACCAAGAGAACGATATCGATAAATAAGGGACTGGACTCCCGATAGTTTCAGCGCTTCCTGTTCGTTAACACCACCATCACTGACGCGCACATTATCCAACCCAAGTGCAAAACCTGAGAAAAAATGCCGCCATTCCTCCGGTACAGAACCGGCTGAACGCTGCCATTGGCGGTAAAGTGTATCCAGCGATTCTCCCGACATGGCGGCCAGAAAATTTGCATCCATTTAATACATCCCCGTTATCTCAGAATAGACTGACGCACATGAAGTCCCTCATGCGTCAAAACTGTTACTGTTACCGGCCCCGGTCTCCGGCTTATTTTGTAACCTTCATCAACAGTTCTCGTACAGTTACCCCTTCCAGAGAAGCCCGGCTGCCATCCCATCCCTGGCGTATGACATCTTCGGCAAGTTGCAGTACCGGTGTCGAAACCTGCAATGCCGCTTTGCCACGTAACGCACCGATAACCTCGCTTACCTGGAGTTCAGAGGGGTCACGGGCAGGCAGCCAACCGGACCCGCTTCCTGCAGTTGCAACCAGATAACCCAACTGTTCCAACTCATTGAAAACAGTTTCAAGCAAGAGCAGTGGCACGCCTAACTCATCAGCCAGATACTGGGCAGACGGCGGGATGCCGCCTTTTTGAAAATGAAGGCTCGCCTGCACCAGCACCGCCACTGCCAGTTCTTCACGCTCTGTCGCAGTCAAACGGGAAGCGCTACCTCCGGGCAGGCTGTGTCCATGGTGTTGATGGGCAAACACAATCTCCAGACCGAACAGCACAATAAGCCAACTCGTATAAATCCAGACAAGAAAAACAGGAACTGCCGCCAGAGTTCCATAGATAGCATTATATTTGGCAACCCCAACCTGAAAGTGAAAGTAACCCCACTGCGCAAGCTCCCAGGCTGTGCCGGCTATAACACCTCCCGTTACGGCAGATTTAAAACGAATCCGGGTGTTCGGTATAAAAATATACAGGAAAACCATGGCCACCCAGACACTGAGATATGGCAAAAAGCGAAACAACAACAGAATTGCATCGCCAAAATACGTATTCTGAATTATCCATTGCAGCATCCATTGGCTCTGCAAAGAGGAAGTCATGCTCGTCGCAGCAAGCAGCAAAATAGGACCGACGATAATGACACTCAAGTAATCGCTGAAACGTCTCTGAATCGAACGGGTCTCACTCACGCCCCAAACTGCGTTGAATGCCTCCTCAATATTCCCCATCAGTGAGATGACGGTCAGAATCAGCATCACAAGACCAATGGCACCCATTGACTTCACATTGGTGTTATTTACATAGTCAACAATACGGGTGATTGTTTCTTCTGAATCACCTGCGATCCTTTGCAGAAAGGGCTCCAGCGCATTCTGCGCCCCAAGACCTTTGAGTACTGAAAAAGCAATGGCCAGGAACGGGACAAGCGATAGTACCGTGGTATAGGTGAGTGCAGCGGCACGCAAAAAGCCTTGGTGGATGGTAAAATTAATCGAAATTGAATAGACGGTCCGAAAAATTGAAAACAAACGCCCTTTCAAGCCTCGCCACTCATCGGGAGAATCAGTCTGTAATATGTCAGGAATTTTTTGATTCTGCATGCTGCCCCTCGCCGTAGCTCATATAACAGAAACACCTTTAAATGGTAATCGTCTCTCCCGGTCGGACCCGCCTCTGTTCATTTCGGGTCGGAGCCTCTATTGAAGAAGAGAACAGATAAAAGAAGAGGAATATCATGGCAGAAACGCCAAGAACAATTGGCAGGAGGCGAATCTTGGCATCGTTTTTTAGCGGAGAAAGCACAAGACCAAAAGCCATCACGACAACACCATATCCACCAATCGCTGCCGCCCAGAACATTCCGAGACTGTAGAGTCGACTCTCGGCAGTAGAGGACAATGAGAGCAAATCGGACAGTTGCACGTGATAAAAACTGGCCAGGATGATCAAAACCAGAGCCACCATAACCAGGCGCATACCATTTCTTACAGAACGTCTACGCACGGCCTACCTCCATTAGAGGCTACACCAGGAAACATCACCCAACCCGGCCCGCAAAATCTCCGGAACTTCACTGATCAGACTGACAACAGAGCTGACATCGGTTGTTAGAATTCCGCCATCGATGACATAATCCAGTTGTTTTCCAAAGGTATCGGCAATAACGCGAGGGTCGCCTTCCGGCTCTTCGCCGGATAGGTTGGCGCTGGTCGTTATTATCGGATTCCCCAGAGCCGTCACAAGATCGCAACATATCCGGTTATCAGGAATTCGGATTCCGACAGTTTTCTGACGGGTCAAGAGAAGATCGGGAACCTCACGTGTCGCTTCGAAAACAAAAGTGTACGGCCCAGGCAGATACCGTTTTATAATTTTAAACGCAGAGTTGCTGACCTTGGCATACTGGGAGATTTCTGACAGCGATGAGCAGATAACTGAGAACGGCTTGCGACGATCACGCTGTTTCATCTGGTAAATTCGTTCAATACTTTTTTTACAGAATATCGAGCAACCGATGCCATAGGTTGTATCAGTCGGATAGGCTATTACACGGCCATCCTTGAGACTTTCGACAACTCGCGAAATCTGGTGCGGTTGAGGATATTCGGGGTTTATTTCCAGTATCATGGCAGCATTCCTAATATTTGGTTCTCATCTGAATTCTCAGACAATTCTTCGCAGTCAAAAACATCATCGGGAAGAGCATCAGAACTCTGGTGCGGGATATCCTGTACATCGCGCAGTTTCCGTTCAATTACTCTGGTTCGCGTAGCCGCCTGGTCAATATGGTTCCCCGCCTCCACCAATTTTTTACGCGTTTTTTCCAGAATTGTACCGAATTTTGAAAAGTCAGTACGCACCGCCCCCAGAAGATTCCAGACTTCGGCGGAACGTTTTTCAATGGCAAGTGTCCTGAAACCCATCTGCAAACTGTTCAGTAGTGCTGCCAACGTTGTCGGGCCGGCCACCATCACCTTGTAATCGCATTGCAGGGCTTCAAAAAGCCCCGGCAAGCGTAAAACTTCGGCATACAGCCCTTCAGTCGGCAGAAACATCACACCGAAATCGGTTGTATGGGGCGGGTCCAGATATTTGTCCCGGATCATTCTCGCCATTTCCCGCACTGAGCGATCAAGTTGTTTTTTCGCATCGGCTACAGCGGCAGCATCGGCAGCTTCCTGTGCGTCCACCAGCCGCAGGTAATCTTCCTGGGGAAATTTTGCATCAAGAGGGAGCCAGACCATCCCTTCCAGTGTACCATCACGTCCCGGCAGTTTCAGGGCAAATTCAACCCGCTGACCGCTCCCCTCCCTGGTTTCTACGTTTGATTCATACTGTCCGGGAGCGAGAATCTGCTCCAATAAGCTTCCTAACTGAATTTCTCCAAACGTACCGCGCGTTTTGACGTTTGTCAGCACCTTTTTCAGGTCGCCAACACCGCTAGCAAGAGATTGCATTTCGCCCAACCCTCGCTGCACAAGCTCAAGACGTTCACTGACCAGCTTGAATGATTCACCGAGACGTTTTTCAAGGGTGTCGTGCAGCTTTTCATCAACGGTAGCCCGCATCTGTTCCAGTTTACGGGCATTATCTTACTGAATCAGTTTTAGCCGGGCGTCAACACCCTCACGCAATTTATCAAGCCGCCCTTCGTTGCTCAATGTAAGTTCCTTCAATTGGGCGGCAAACAGTTCCAGCTGGTTTTTCTGCAAACCG
>JAQUCQ010000139.1 GCA_028686145.1 Desulfuromonadaceae bacterium
TGTGGATATGATCGGATACGGCCCGTAACATGTCGTCATAGAGGCCGGTCCATGGATCAGGTTCGATGATGATGATTTTGCGAAAATACCTTTTCAGTTGTGAAAGAATTCTACAGATATAGTCAAGGGGAGGCATTTGCCAGAACGCCAGGATATCAATGAGTACAAAATCTTTCTGGTAGGGAGATGAATAGTGCAAAAGATCTTGCAAAGGCAGCAGTGGCACGTCCCAGCCATTGGATGCAAGCGATGATTGAATACGATACCCGAATTCGCACTTCCTGGAACCCGGTCCGAACTGAAATTCCCGAAAAAAAACATTACCAGTGACGGATGCATTAATGTTCTGAGCATAGTCGAGTTCAATCAGTTCATTCTGCTTAAGCGGTTCACACTTGAGCTTGTGAGCCAGTACCACCTCGGGACTAAGGGCGATAAGGAGCTGCAGTATTGCTCCCGAAATGTCAGATGACGCTTCGGACTTCGCCAGGATACAGTCGGAGAACACAGTGAAAATGGTATTTGCAAGATATGATCTGTCGTCAGGCGGAATATTGCTGAAATCCAGCTGTTGTGTCAATTGAGCAAACTCGTTAAATTTGCCAGTAGCAAGCAGTGCACCCAAGGTTAGCAAATTAGCTTCTGTATCCGCTTTTGATAAACCATCAAAATCGAGTGAGGATGTAACAACCTCGCAAATACGGGGCCGGGATACTGAATAAAGCAAGCTGTTCATGTAAGAGCTGATTTTTTCTTGATTTACCATAGATGCCTTTCCTCTCGGATGCTCATTCAGTTGGTTGCCGAGCTAGGTTGTGGCAGCAATGAATTGTGCTAAAACTTCCAACACGTACTCCATTTCCTCAACCCCTACATCCTGGTGGGCTCCGATGTGGATGCCGTTGTGTCCCATGTACTCAGCGTTGGGAAACTGTCCCAGTTTATACCCCAGATACGCGAAACCGCGACACTGGGTCGGCATGGAGGCAAAGAGGGTCCGTGTCTCGATGCCGCTTTTCTCCAAATGCTGGGTCAACTGGGCTCTGGTAAAGGGAGCGCCTTCATTGATAATGATCGGGATAGCATGGGGACCGATCTGCTCATATGGTTCTTCTTTAATGGTTGACAGATAGGGGGCAAAACGGTCAAAGCGTTCCAGGACATACATCAGGTTGTTGTGACGCTTTTTGAGGATCTCGTAGTAGATCTCCATAGCCCCGATGCCGATAGCGGCCTCCAATTCATTCATCTTGCAGGAATAGCCGATGCGGTCGAACGTGAAACGGATATCCTCCCCACCCTCTCCCCGGAACCGCTTGTCGCAATACGTTACCGTATCTACGTTCATAACGCAGCGCTTGCAGGTGCAGTTTCTTCCGTGGGATCTCAATGAGCGGAGTATCTCACCGTATTCCACGTTGTTGGTGGTGATGACTCCCCCTTCGCCGGTGGTGATGATGTGGGCCACATAGGTGCTGAAGGCCGCCAGGTCAGCCAGACTGCCTGCCGGTTTCCCCTTGTAGAGCGCCCCGTGGGCCTCGGCAGCATCCTCGACTACCAGCAGGCCATGTTTTTTGGCAATTGCGTTGATAGTGTCCATTTCGGCAGGCTTGCCCATCAGGTGCACCGGCATGATAGCCCTGGTTCTGGGAGTGATGACGGCTTCTATCAGGCTCGGGTCAATGTTGAGGGTTTCCCTCT
This sequence comes from Desulfuromonadaceae bacterium, assembly GCA_028686145.1. Lineage (GTDB taxonomy): Bacteria > Desulfobacterota > Desulfuromonadia > Geobacterales > Pseudopelobacteraceae > JACRCG01. Next base: position 1,702 of record JAQUCQ010000139.1, read on the forward strand.
CTATATCTACAAAAACCGGTGTGAAACCGGCATGCAGCACTGCGTTTCCGGTGGCTACGAAGGAGAGAGCGGGAACAATGACTTCGTCGCCCCGTTGTGCGCCAAAGTCATGCAGTACGGCCAGGGCCAAGGTATCGGCATCGGTGCCGGTACTGACAGCTACCGCTTCCCTGACGCCGACGAGGGCGGCAAAGCGGTCTTCAAACTCTCGCACCAGACGGCCGCAGGAGATGCGTTTGCTCTCCAGAGACTCTGCGATCAGTCGTTTGGCGGTTTCGGTGATGGTGATGGTGCCGAAGGGAATAGTCATTTTCTGCATACTCTTTGTTCTCCGAGTCCTGAAACCAGGATAAGATTTCTATCGTACTAATATTTTCGTTTGAGTCGGGTTTTGCTCATTTCGACCAGATGTCCCTTTACCCTGCTCCCGAATTTAAGTTCAACCATGTCAAGATAGGCTGGATTGGCAAAGTAGCGGTGAAAGGCATCATCCCTGAAGCGGATAACCTCCCTGGCGGAAAGGGCGTGAGTCGGCAGCGGGAGCATGTCATAGCCGTGCTGGGAAAAGTCATGCCACTCCGCCGGCAACTCCCACCCCTCGTGGACGGCCATTTCATAGAGCTTTGATCCGGGATAGGCCATGGCACAGTAGAAGTTGATAAATTCGCAGTTGAGATCCATGGCCAGCTGCAGAGTCTCCTCCATGGTCTCCAGGGTGTCGTCGGGAAGGCCGAAGATAAAGTTTCCGATAACTCTGATACCGTGCTCCTGGATGGAGCGCACCAGAGCCTTGATGTCACGGGCCTGCATCCGTTTGTCGGCGCCGTCGCGCACGGACGGGTCGGCCGACTCGATCCCCAAAGCCAGCCAGTTGATGCCTGCCTGCTTCATACGGGCCAGATTGGCCGTCTTAACCGTATCGACCCTGGCATAGGCCCAAATATTCAGGTCGAGCTTACGGGCGATGATACCCTCAACAATGGCCATGTAGTGCTGTTCCTTGAGAACGAACAGTTCATCGACGATTTTGAGGTTCCTGACGCCATAGCTGTCCACCAGCAGAGCAATCTCTTCCAACACCCGTTCGGGGGAACGGTAACGGATACCCGGCTTGCCAAACGGGGCGTTGATACAGCAAAAGACGCAGTTGTACGGACACCCCAGACTGGTGTAGATCGCACCGTATGGGGAACGGTGTTCCAGATCATCGAAACAGTGCCAGTTATGGGCGCGGTAGACATTCATCGGCAGCAGATCCCAAGCCGCGATGGGCAGGTAGCTGTCGAGGCTGCTGATCAGCGGAGCACGGGGATTGGAACGGAGAGTGGTACCTTCCCGATACCAAAGACCGGGAACAGCGGAGAGGTCGGGGTTCGGAGCAGCCAGCTCTTCCAGTAACGCCTTGAGACTGTCGGGACCTTCACCTTCGATGACGAAATCAACCGATTCGTCACGCAGGGTGCGCTCGGGAAGTGCAGAGGGGTGCAAACCTCCCATGGCAATCCGCCCGGCCTTCTGAGTACTCAACGCACGACAAATGGCCCCGGCAATAGTCATGTTTTGGGTGGAAGCGGATGGTTGTGAACCATAGACGATCACACAGGTTAGCAAGGGGTTGAGTGCTGCAGCACGCCGTGCGGTTTCGACAGGTGCAATATTCTCGGCATTGGCGTCGATGATGGCAACACGGAAGCCTTCCTGGCGCAAGTAGGATGCCAATACCGCCACCCAGAAAGGGGGTTCGATGGCAGCCAGCTCGGCTCCGAGTCCCTGATATACCTGTTTGCGGTCACCTGGGTTTATCAGCACAATATCCAAGATCTCAGCCATGATTTACAACACTTCGCATCAAAACGGACCTTTGAATGTTTTGTGTACTTCCTTTACATATTCTTCTGATGGAAGCTGCTTGCCGTGGTCAAACCGGTCAAAGCAGAGCGAGTAAATCGAGTCCACCAGGTTGGCCATGTCAGGGTAGTACCAATGTTCCAACCGATGAGCTGTCGGGCAGGGTGCTTTGGCCAGTGACAGGCACTTGATGGGAGCTCTAAGCACATTTGGTTCTCTTGTTGCAATTATGCGTGCGATCTCAGCACAGACACCAAAAGACTCCCAACCGGTATCGGCAACTATGAGGCGACCGGTTTTACGTACACTCTCGATGATTAGATTCTCATCAGGGTGGGAGATGCAATGAAGATCTATAATTTCAGCATCGAGGCCCGTCATCTCCTTGACATAGTTGGCAGCTCTGATGGCTTCTTCGACCATGATTGATGTTGCCACAATAGTTACATCTCCACCTTGACGTACCCTGAATGACGTAAATGGGTAGAATATTACATCTTCATCATCTTTTCGATCAAAGCTGTAGTCGTATAGCAGCCGGTGTTCAAGAGAAACCACCGGTGAGGCGCATGCGGAATTGGCATATATGTACGTGGCATAGGCCGTCCTGGCTGAGCTGGGCATTACGACATAAATACCAGGAATATGAGCAAAAAGTGCCTGCAAACTTTGAGAATGTTGTGCGCCCTGGCCCCAACTCCTTCCGACTATCGACCTGATCAGCATTGGGGTGGCAAAAAGGCCGCCATACATATAGCGATACTTGGCAATCGAATTCACCAGTTGGTTCATTGCCAACAGCATAAAGTCCGCACGTATATGGACATGGATGGGGTAGAGGCCGCTCAGGCTCGCCCCTAAAGCGAAGCCGGTCATCGAATCCTCCGCAAGCGGGGTTTCAAAGACCCGGTCGCTACCGAATTCCTTTTCAAGATTCAGCGTCGTTCCCAATATCCCCACATGATCAGTCACACCCTGGCCGAAAAGAATCGTACGCTCATTCTTCTCCATTGCATGGCGCATGGCACGGGTGATTGCTCCTCGGTACGTGTCAGTTTTCATTAGTACACATCCTTTAGGAGTTCATCGTGGTCCGGAAACTCGCTTTTCTCGGCAAAGCAGACGGCTTCCAGTATTTCTGCTGTTATTTCATCGCGATAGGCGTCCAAATCCCGATCAACAATGAGAGGATCACGTTTCTCCCACATAGTAATTGCGCTGGCATCTCGATGCTTCCTGTTGTGATCACAGGATACACCGACATGTTCTTTATAGCGGTAGGTTGCAATCTCTATGACAGCTGGTTTCGAGGCAGACCTTGCCTGTTCGATAAGAGGTCGTGCAGCGGCAATTATGGTATCTATATTGAAGCTGTCCTCAATGTGTGCATAGGGAATCTGGTACGCACGCGCCAGGGCCTCAAGCCTATACGATTGCCTGCATTCAAGCGGAATATTGATGGCCAATCCGTTATTTTCTATCACGTAGACAAGTGGAAGTTGTTTGAGAGCGGAAAAATTCAGGCACTCGTGAAAAGTTCCTTCTTCAGTGGCGCCTTCACCGGTAAGGCACAGGACAATGTCCCCGTTCTTTTTGAGCTTGTCGGCATATGCCGCGCCTGTGGCATGAGAAAATACTGCCCCCACGATAGCTGAAGAGCCCATAAGTCCGGTAGAGGGATGACAGAGGTGCATTGAACCAGCCTTACCTTTGGCAATGCCGGTCTGTTTGCCATAAAGTTCGGCAAACATGAGATTCAGATCTCCACCTTTGGCAAGGTAGGCGGCATGGCTCCGGTATGTTGTAAAGACCCTGTCGGTAGTTTGCAACAGCGACATGAGGGCTACGGTATGCAGTTCCTGGCCGATTGAAAGATGCACTGGGCTTTGAATCACATCCGATGGGTAAAGTTCAATAATTTTTTCTTCCACCATCCGGATACGCAGTGCGTCGCGGAGCATGTTCTTGTGAGATACCGTCATCCTTCCCTCCACTTTAATGGCATGCCAGTTCGTGTCTTACCTTTTCTCGGCAGTGATCAAGAAGGAACGCAACACTCTCTTCAAAGGTGTACTTTGGTTTCCAGTCGGTCTGATCAAGAAATTTTCTCGTGTCAGGAATCTGCAACGTGATGTCGGCAGGTCGTAACAGGGCTTGGTCTACACGTGACGGGATGGGGCATCTTGCCAGTCCCTTAAGCGTTTCCAAAAATTCTCCTACTGTAATTACGGTGCTTCCACCGATGTTGTATGCCTCTCCAGGAGAACATTTTTCCAGTGCTATCCAGTAGGCTGTCATGGCATCGCGGACATCGATAAGAGTTCTGGTGGAATCCAGATTGCCATGGAGCAGCTCTTTTTGGAGTCCAGCCTCAATCCGGGCAACCTGCAAGGCAAACGAAGTCGCAAAAAGATCGGTCCTGCGAGGGTTGATATAGGCAAACATCCTTGTTCTTATAATCTTCATGCCGTAACTGAGAAAGTACGTATAACTCAGCAAATCCTGGGTAACCTTGGATACAGAATATGGGCTGGCGGCATTTATTGGACACTCTTCCGTAATCGGTACATTCCGCGGGTCAACCTTGCCATAAACCTCGGAAGTGCTGCAGTGAAGAATAGACGGCGTAATGCCGAGCAGGCGGACTGCCTCAAACAGATGTGCTGTGCCCATGATGTTGTTGTGAAGAACCGAGAGTGGGGTCGTAAATGATGCCCGTACATTTGCGTGTGAAGCTATGTGGAAAATCGCATCCGGCTGAACGGATTTCAAGGTCGATATCACCGAACTCAGGTCAGTAAGGTCGCATTCATGCATATCCAGACGATCCTTTATGGCATCCAGATTTGAAGAACTAGTTGTGCTGTGCCACCGACTGATGCCGCTTACGTTGACATCGGGATAGTTATTAACGATATGCTCAGCAAGATAACTGCCACCTGACCCTGCGATCCCGGTTATTAACACTCTGCTGAAAGTTGTCATGTGTATCGTCCTCTGAGCTGGGCTTAACTAGCGAGCTCTTCAAATGGTGTGATATTGCGCACCTCACGATCAAGTGCAACGTTAGAGTAATCTTCTTCATGCTGAAAGTAAATAATCTGGCTCCCTCCGAAGTCGAAGCGAAACGGCACATGGATATGTGATTTCAAGGACTCACGAACCTTGCCCTGGCATTCCGGCGGAACAAACAGCAGCATGAAACCGCCGCCACCGGCACCGGTAATCTTGCCACCCAACGCGCCCGCCGAGAGCGCTGCCGCGTACATCTCATCCACCTGGGTATTACTTACCCGTGAACTAAGTGATCGTTTGGCCTGCCAAGCTTCGTGGAGCAAGGCTCCGAACTCATTAAAATCACTGCCTTTACCAAGCACCGATAGTGCTTCCTCCACCAGGTCTTTCATGATGCGCAGCTGGCGCCTCTTGTCTTCAATATTGGGTACATAGCTGTCGGCAACATCTGCTGCGGTTCTCTTGATGCCGGTATAAAACAACATCAGGTGATCATTGAAGTAATGCATGGCATCAGCGTTCATAATAACCGGCCGAACCGATACATCACCATTTTGCATAAAATTGACATGGTTGAATCCGCCATAAACAGCCAAGGTCTGATCCTGGGAGCCAACCGTCTCCTTGATCATCACCTGCTCAATATGAAGGCTTTCGGTGAGAAGCTGATGTTTGCTGGGCATGATACCCTTCAGTGCATAAAGGGAGTTCAACAACCCGACCGTGAAGGATGAGCTGGAGCCCATGCCACTGCGGGCAGGTAAATCGCCGTCATGATGAATTTCAACTCCACGCTCGATATCTAAAAACCTTAGAGTTTCACGAACGGCGGGGTGCTGAATTTCATCGATGCTGGAGACACTTTCTATCTTCGAGTAGACAATGCGATTGCGATGCTCAAAGAATGGAGGCAGATAGCGGCAGGTGATATAACAATATTTATCTATTGCTGTGGCCAGGACGGCGCCACCATGCTTCAGGTACCAACCGGGGTAGTCTGTGCCGCCACCAAAAAAGGAGATGCGATAGGGTGTCCTGCTGATGATCATGGTTTTCCTTTCGTCTGACCTGAAAAAAATAATTGGGATCGCTGAAATTCCTCAGGGACACCGATATCAATGAATAATCCTGTGCTGTGATAACCATAGAGACCTTTTGCTATAAGCGCAGGAAACACCTCACGTTCAAGGGATACCTGCCTATCAGGACTGATTGTCTGAATCTGGTCCACAGGCAGTAGATAGATGCCGGCATTGATCCAGCCAGGCCCCGTTTGACCGCCTTTCTCCATGAAGCTCTCCACAAAGGATGCATCATTTGTCCGCACCGCTCCAAAACGGGCAACATCATCAACGCGGGCCAGGGTCATCCCTGCGTAGGCCCCGCTCGCAGCATTTCTGGCAACAAAATCAGCAACATTGCACTGGCAGTATGAATCTCCGTTCATAACCAGAAGCAAGTCCCCGGACAAGAGTCCGGCAGCATTTCGTATGGCCCCTCCGGTACCGAGCGGGGAATTTTCAACGGAATAGACGAGTTCCATGTCACGGTATCCGTCACCCAACTCATTCCGAATAAGATCTGCCATGTAGCCGGTACAGAGCACTGTTCTTTGTATTCCGGACTCTACAAGTTGGTCAAGCAGGTAAGTTAAAAAGGGGCGGCCAGCGACCATTGCCATG
>JAQUCQ010000140.1 GCA_028686145.1 Desulfuromonadaceae bacterium
CCATGAACTTCGGCCCACTCGGCAAAGGCGTCTTCTTCCACCATGTGTTCAAAAACTTCATTGGTGACAAAATGGTACGCCTCACCCTCAATTTCCCCCTGCCGAGGCGCGCGAGTCGTATAACTGACAGATTCCTTCATATCGGGAAAAGTTTTAAACAGTTCCCTGCACAGGGACGTTTTACCGGCACCGGACGGAGCCGAAAGAATAAGAATCAAGCCTTCACGTTTCATCAGAAATGCCTCTCAAAATTGCTCACGTGGTAAACTGCCAATCTGCGCCAATGTATGGCACAGACTACTCTACATTTTGAACCTGTTCACGCATTTTTTCCATCTCGGCCTTGATCTGGATAACCAGATTCGTAATGCCGGCATCATTCGATTTTGATCCGATCGTATTGACCTCCCGATTCATCTCCTGCATCAGGAAGTCAAGCTTGCGGCCGACCGGTTCGGAACTGCGGAATGCCTCATCAAACTGGTTGAAATGGCTTGCAAGCCTAACCAGTTCTTCCGTTATATCGCAGCGATCAGCCAATAACGCCACTTCCTGCGCCAACCGGCTTTCATCCATCTCAGCACCTTCAAGCAACTGTTCCAAGCGCGTCTTCAATTTTTGACGATACTCCGTTACTACCTGCGGTGTCCGCTCTCCTATCTGTACCGTCCACTCGGCTACCTGCTTCCGCCTGGCCTGAAGATCTTGAGCAAGCGCCTCGCCTTCCCGGGTTCGCATTTCGTCAAGCGCCGCAACGGCAGCCTGCACAGCCGCCATAAGGTGCGGCTGCAATTCTGTCTCATCCACAACGCCGGACACCTCTTTCATTACTCCCTTTTGTGACATAATGTACGAAATCGGTGCATCCTGCGGCACATTAAACTCTTTCACCAAACGGGTATAGGCGTCATAATACCCTCGTGCGACAGCCATATCCAGTTGCGGTGCAGAATTAGCAGCAGCAGTTTCGTCCCACTGCACAGAAATGTCAATTTTGCCCCGTTTCAGCATTGAAGCGGCCAGACGCTTCACTTCGTTTTCAAACACATAAAAGGTTCGCGGCAACCGCACGGAAATTTCGCCATAGCGGTGGTTTACGGAACGGATCTCAATCAAAAAATTGCCGGCGGGAGTGAATGCTTCCCCTTTGCCATATCCTGTCATGCTTTTGAGCACTGATAACACCTCCGTTAAATTTACGTTCACATACCGTAATTCCTGCTTGTTTGTCCAGCCAATTCCGGTATAGTTCTGGTTATGCCAACACTTAGACTCGTCACCAGTTATTCCCAACACATCTTGATGAAGGCATTGGCTGACAACCTTCACTCCTCACCACTTTTACCTCTGCAACGAGAGAATATCGTTATCCTCAGCAACGGTATGGCCCGCTGGATATCCATGGAACTTGCCACCAGCCTTGGAGTTTCTGCCGGCATTGAGTTCAGCTTTCCCAATGATCTTCTCGACCGCTGCTTCGCAGCGGTGCTTACGGAATCAAAGTCATCGTTACCGTTTACCCACACGTCGTTGACCTGGCGCATTGCGTCGCAGTTGCCGTCGCTCTCTAAAACAGATGGTTTCGAACCGATTGCCACCTATCTTGGCGATAGCCATGATGATCGCCGCCTGCTGCAGATATCCCGGTCCATTGCAGATTGCTTCGATCAATACACAATATTCCGCCCGGAAATGGTGTGTGCCTGGAATGATGGGCGCGATGATAATTGGCAGGCGCAATTATGGCGCGCGATAAACCGCGACTGCCACGGAAGTGACCGGGCAGCTCTCCTGAGAGCGTTGCAGCATCACGTAGCCAGCGATGCTCCGCTTAACGGCACATTACCGCGACGTTTCAGCCTGTTTGGAATTTCGTACCTCCCCCCGTTTCATCTGGAAGCGCTGCGCCTGCTTTCATCCTACTGTGACATCACCTGTTATCTGCTTAACCCCTGCGGACAGTACTGGGGTACAATCATTTCCGAAAAGAGAAAGTCACGATTAGCACTACTGTCATCACTTTCTGCTGAAGCTGAAGAATATTACGAAACAGGCAATCCCCTCCTTTCATCACTTGGCACATTGGGCCAGGAATTCTTCGAGAATCTCCTGGAATATGGCTTTGAGGTAGAAGAACTGGATAATGTATCCAAAAGCAGTGAGACCATCCCCGGGTCAATTCTATCAACCATCCAGAACGACATCCTCACCTTGTTTGATCGACCGGCCAGCGGCACAAAATGTTTCGTTTCCGAAAATGACCGTTCGTTGCAAATCCACTCGTGCCACGGGGCGTTGCGCGAGATGGAGATCCTGTATGACAACCTGTTGGCACAGTTCGACGAAATTTCCGGCCTGGAACCGCGTCATATCGTAGTAATGATCCCGGATATTGAAAGTTACGCACCCTATATAAGCTCCGTTTTCGGTAGCAAATCACCTGGAAGGCCTACGCTTCCCTATACAATTGCCGACCGTAGCGTCCGCATGGAAAACATTTATGTCAATGCTTTCCTCAAAATCCTTACCATAGGATCAAGCCGTTTTGCCCTCCACGAAATAATGGATCTTCTTGAAAACCCCATCATTATGAGCCGTTTCGATCTCAATGAAGATGAGCTTATCGACATCAGAACCTGGCTGGCAGACTGCAACGTGCGCTGGGGGTTTGATGGCGATCACCGTACCGATCTTGGTTTTCCGCGCTACACAGATTTCAGTTGGCAGGCCGGCCTGGACAAATTGTTTCTCGGCTACGCAATGGCATCGGATGATTCTTCCACATTCTGTGGGATACTCCCCTATTCTTCCTGTTCAGGCAGCCAGGCTGAGGCATTGGGAAATCTGGCTGATTTTATTGCCATGGTTCGGGAAACCTCTCTTCTCTTTAGCAAACCTCATACACTTCCCGAATGGGCAGACATATTTACCACCACTGTTGCCCGCATGTTGCTGGCAGACACAAATGATTCGACAGGTCCGCTCATTGTTGCCAAAGCCCTCAATTCACTTCGCGAAGCTTCGATACTACATGGTTTCAAGCAGCCGATTGCACTCGATGCCGTGCGGGACCACCTGATTGAAATAACAGCCAAGAGCGGTGGCGGCTACGGATTCATGGGGGGAGCTATAACGTTTTGTGCAATGCTGCCGATGCGGAGTATCCCGATGCGGGTGATCTGGCTGGCAGGAATGAATGACGGACAATTTCCCCGAACCGAAAGACCTCCCGGATTCAGCCTGATGAACGGTGCCCGGCGACGCGGAGACCGATCCTTGCGGGACGAAGACCGCTACCTGTTCCTTGAAGCGCTCATGGCCGCGGAGGATCGTTTCTGCATCAGCTATAACGGCCAGAACAATCGCGATAACAGCACCATCCCCCCCTCGGTTCTGGTCGCCGAACTGATAGACTATGTCACCAGCGGATTTATCCGCCCGGACGGAACAACCCCCGCATCAGTCCTTGTCCGGCACCGCCTGCAAGGTTTCAGCCCTCTCTACTTTGATGGTCATGACCCCGCACACCTATTCAGTTATGACCGGGTCAGTTGCGAGGCTATTGAAGCCAGACGCGAGTCAGGGCGCACGCGACGTGAATTTATTGGAGAACCTCTGCATCTTGACAGCACTCCGGTTTTAGAGATAGGGCTGCATCATCTGATACGTTTCCTGACCAACCCAGCCGCTGCATTTCTTGAACAGCGCCTTCGAGTCAAACCATTCAATCCAGCTGACGAACCTGATGACTCTGAACCGTTTTCGCTTGACGCACTCCCTCGCTACTCTCTTTCACAAGAGCTTGTCATCCAGCTGATGAAAGGGGCGCAGTACGATGAATGCCTCTCAGCAGCACGATCACGCGGTGTTCTACCGCCGCTGTCAGCCGGCAAGGCAGCCTTTGATGCAGCATGGGAAAAAAGCCGCCAGTTTGCCGAGATGCTCGAAGCGCAGCTCGGAACGCGCCTGGATCCGCTTACGCTTACGTTCACTCATGGCAGGGTACACCTGCAAGCGGTTCTAGAAAACTGCCAAAGCGGCACACACATGCGTTGGCGCTGCGCACGAATGAAGGGAAAAGATCGCCTCACCATCTGGCTTGAGCATCTGCTTCTTAACATCGCCAAGGCTGACGGTTACCCTCTGCGCAGCATAATGATAGCATCCGACACGACTTTAATACTGCCACCACTCGAACATGCAGCAGAAATCCTGTCCGATCTGCTCGATCTGTACTGCGAAGGAATGAAACAACCACTCCGTTTCTTCCCGGAAACGTCCTGGCTCTTTCAGAAAAATGGCCTCTCGAAGGCTGAAGCCAGCTGGCGGGGAAATCAGCGGCAAGGTATCCCCGGGGAATGCGACAACCAGGCGGTATCCTTCTGCTTTGGCGACGAGGAACCGTGGGGAGATGAGTTTGCCGCTCTGGCAGAACGTATATACGGACCGCTTATTGCTGCCATTGGATAGGATTACATGGCAGAAGATCTCCACAACAGCTAACTAACGTAATAACAAAACTATTAGATTCCGTATTAACCGACCTTTTTAACTCCGCGAAGCCTGGAGAGCATCCAGGCAATAACCGCAAGTCCCAACACCAGAATCACCAAAAAGAATACCAAGGGCGACCACTGCACATTGACCGGCACTGCAGCCATATCAAAATAGGGTTCCAGGTAACCGACCCGCACACTGTCGCGAATAAAGGCCATCACATAGATGAGCGGAATGACCAGACAGAGAGTTGCCGTAATATTGCGTCGGTAGCTGGTAACCAGACTCGTAACGGCGAGCAGTATCCCCACTGTCAGTAGACCTGTAGCAAGCGCGTTGTCCCCGATGAACCGCTTCATCACCTCCCCCGGCAGAGTCAACAGGAACAAGGCACCCATCAGAATCTGCATACCGGTCAGCAAGGTAAAAAGTTGCATCCCCAGCCTGGTACCCGCCTCAGCCACACCGGTATCATGTTTCAGCACGGTTGACGAATAGAGTGCGACACAGAGCCCCCCCACCGCAAGTGAGCCGATCATCATATGCAGGTAACGAGGCAGCAGGGCCGGGTCAGCCAGATTCAACAAGGTTCCTCCCGGTTCAGCAAACCAGCGCAGCCAACTGGCTGGCGAGAGCATCATTGTCATGTTATTGGAGAAGAGGAAGCCAACCGTCATCAGCAGCAGCAGGACAAACAGAATGGCAAACTTGGCCAGGTTGTCTAGTTTATTGAATTTAAAGTCATAGATATAGGCAAGGTAGTAAGCAATAATCAGGATCGGAATGACTGCCAGCCAGAACAGCCCCATCATGATGGTGCTGGTATAGAGCAGATGCCCATACAGTACGTTGACAAACAGGAGCGGCGCAACTCCCAGATTGATGGTGAAGGCCATAAAAAACGGCAGCACCTTGGCCAATTCATGGGAAAGTTCTTGATAACAACGTTCAGGTCGTAAATGACATATAAAAGCAGTTAGCGCGGTACCCAGCATGGCGTTCATGGCGAACAGGTGCAGGGGGAAGGTGAACATCAGCAGAAACTGGAACCAACCCCAGTGAATTGTAAGCGCATCAGCAGTCGGTATCAGGGTAGCGGGATTCATTTGGCACCTCCTGTCTGCTTCACTATATAGTCAGCCAGAGCATCCTTTTCAGCCGCTGACCCGTTATAGTCAGGCATGGCCGGATTCAAGGCCGAAAGTTTGTCCAGAGTAGTTCGTATCTTCACTCGCGGCCAACCAGACATCTTTGATTTCACGACATCAAAGCCATGGCAAGCTGTACAGTTCTCTTCAAAGAGTTCAGCCCCCTGCTCTTTTACCGGTGAGGTCGACTCTTGGTTATTCAAGCCGTGCAGATATCCGGACACAGCATCCTTATCCGCAGCTGGTGCGTTATAGTCCGGCATGGCCGGATTCAGGGCCGACAACTTATCCAGTGCAGTGCGGATCTTCTCTTTTGACCAGCCAACGATCTTGGGTTTCAGGATATCAGCACCATGACAAGGGGCGCAGTTATCATCAAACAAACTCTTGCCGCGGTTACCTGCAGCGGGCGCACCTTCAATGAGCGCTTTTTTATTCAAACCGGCAACCAGATAGGCAGCCAAGGCCTTCAGCTCAGTTTCGTTTCCAATGAACGGTGGCATAAAATAACGTTTTTCATGAATGGTAGCCAGATATTTACGCATAGCATCATAGCTCATGTTTTTGGTGCGAACGATGATATCGTTGTTAAATCCGCCCACCGTATGGCAGGCAAAACACTGATGCTGGAACAGTTCCTTACCAACGTCAAGCTGGTTTGCTTCAGTTACTACTTTATATTGGACCCATTTTGCATTTTTCAGATATCCTTCCTGATCAATCCTCTCCACATCTCTCTCAAGAATTCCATCTGAGTACATATATCCATTAACGACATACGGACGCCTGTCAGCCTCACGTGTCCATTCAAAGGCCCCCAAGTAACCCATCGCCGCAATCATTACAACGACAGTCAACACTTTGGTGAGGGACTTTGAATTTAACAGCATCAGTGTGATTGCAGCAGCGGCAAGGGTAACCAGAGAAAACTCTCCTACCGTGGCAGCACGAGTTATTGTGGGAGACATGCCTTCAGCAAGACTGCGGGCCTTGTCCGGCAATATCGCAAGATACCACCAACCGGCCGGTACCGACAGGACCAGCGATACCAACACCCATTTGCCGGAATAACGGACCATCTTGCGCCGGGTCTCCTCATTATCCAGAAAGGAGGCAGTCAGAAAACCATAACAACCGGCCAACATGAAGCTCATGAAGCTGCGGAAAAATATTGACGGCCAGAAGGTAGGAGTGAAAAAACCGGACCAGAAATTGTTATTGGTGACCCACTCACCGGGATTCAGCATAAAGTCGATGATACCGGTAATCAGAAACAGGCTTATCCAGGCGGCAGCAAAATAAATCCAGCCGATTATCTGGTGGGTACGGTCATCCATACGGCCAAAGGTATAAAAATAGACAAAGAGCGCCACAATCTCTACCAGAAAGAAAACCCATTCAGCGGCCCAACCAAACACGAAGGTATGAATCAAGAGCGAAGTAGCCGCCGGATTGATAATGGAGATCACGAACCAGATTGCTACACCCGTCAGGCCACCAAAAACCATTGTCAACAGCATGAAGAATTTCGTATGCTTTTTGACAAAAGCCATGATCGACTGATCCTGTTCACGGATAGCCTTCCGTTCGGTCATGACGAGATAAAGCCCGCCACCAACTGCAAAATGAGAGACAAAAACATGCACAATTGCAACCAGCGCAATCAACAAGCCCCCACCGAACGCTGGAACATACCAGACCGGATAATTCATGCCTGCCCTCCTTTTGTTGTGTTGCAACAGCTATGATCGTAGTCAGCCTGAAATTATTTTATCTATCCTGCTTAACAAGGCTCAGATTCGAGCAGACATAGGCATACGTATTCAGGTAGTAACAATACCTCCCTGAATGAATCAACGTCAATGAGTTTTGTAAATATTTAACGTGTTTTCCCTTTTCTAGAAAAAAGAAAGCCCCGTGAACACTGGCACACGGGGCTTTCATTATGAAACTATGTAAACTGTTTACAACCCGAGTTGTTTGAAGAAATCGGTCCCCTTGTCATCAACCAGGATAAAGGCCGGGAAATTTTCTACTTCAATCTTCCACACCGCTTCCATACCGAGTTCAGGAAAATCAATACATTCAACCTTCTTGATATTCTCTTCCGCAAGTACCGCAGCAGGACCTCCAATTGATCCAAGGTAGAAGCCGCCGTATTTCTTACAAGCATCTGTCACCTGCTGACTACGATTTCCCTTGGCTATCATGATCAACGAACCGCCTTTCGACTGCAGTTCATCAACATATGAATCCATCCGGCCAGCGGTCGTGGGACCAAAGGAACCGGATGCCTTGCCTGCAGGAGTCTTGGCCGGCCCGGCGTAGTAGATCGGATGATTCAACAGGTACTCTGGAAGCGGCTTGCCGCTGTCCATGATCTCTTTAAATTTGGCGTGGGCAATATCGCGTCCGACCACAATGGTGCCCGAAAGCAGCAGCGGAGTTGATACCGGATGCTTGGTCAGTTCGGCCAGAATTTCCTTCATCGGCTTATTCATATAGTAGACGGGATACCCCGTTATGGAGATAGTGAGTATCTGGATGAATTGCCC
>JAQUCQ010000141.1 GCA_028686145.1 Desulfuromonadaceae bacterium
AATCCGAGCGGTTATACTCCAACAGTAGCTGAAGGGGATGCTATTGTAGCAGCGATCAAGGAAGTGGCCGAATCCGGCTGCAACATTGTTGCTGTGGCAGACGACGCTTATTTCGGCCTCTTTTACGAAGACAGCCTCAAGGAATCATTGTTCGGCAAGCTTGCCAACCTCCACCCACGTATCCTTGCGATCAAACTGGACGGTGCCACCAAAGAAGAGTTTGTCTGGGGCTTCCGTACCGGTTTTATTACCTTTGCCGACGGCAATGACTATGAGAATGCGCCGGTTATGACCTCCCTTGAGAAGAAGGCTATGGGCATCATCCGTGCTCGCATCTCCAACTGTCCGCATCCATCACAGACCTTTGTCATTGAGGCACTCCGTTCGCCCCAGTTCCTGGCCCAGAAGGAAGAGAAATTCCTGGTCATGAAGGGCCGCGCCCTGAAAACCAAGCAGGTCTTGAATAGTGGCAAATACGAAAAGGCCTGGGATTACTACCCGTTCAACTCCGGTTACTTCATGTGCCTGAAACTGAAAACGGTGGAAGCAGAAAAACTGCGCCTCCATCTGTTGGACAAGTACGGGGTCGGCGCCATTTCAATCACCAAGACCGACTTGCGTATTGCTTTTTCCTGTATCGCCGAGGAGAATATCCAGGAACTGTTCGACCTCATCTTCCAGGGAGTTCAAGATCTGGCCTAACCCATCGTTTAATGTGATGAGTCATTGCAAAGAAAAGGGCCCACGTTATGTGGGCCCTTTTCTTTGCCGGTATTTAAATTTACCTGGAAACGGCAGTAAACTTTTCAGCTTTTAACGCAAAGCACTCCGTTCTCCAGTTCCACCTTCAATATTCCCCCTTCACCCACATCACCGCCAATAATTGCCCGGGCTACCCGGGTTTCCAGCTCACGTTGCAGGTAGCGCTTTAATGGCCGCGCCCCGTAGACTGGATCATAGCCGGCTTTGGCAATAAATGCTAAAGCTTCCTTGCTAATCTCAAGAGTTATACGTTGATCTTTCAAGCGCTGCTTGAGCTGCTCTGCAAGCAGATCGGCAATTTTCATCACCTCGTCAATATGCAGCGGCTTGAAAAGTACGATTTCATCGACGCGATTTAGAAACTCGGGGCGGAAACCGGCCTTGAGTTCGTTCATAACATTCTTGCGCGCATCTTCCCTGATGTCGCCGCTTGGTGTGATACCATCCAGAAGATACGCGGACCCGATATTCGAAGTCATGATGATGACAGTATTCTTGAAGCTGACTGTTCGACCATGGCTGTCCGTCACCCGGCCATCATCAAGAATCTGCAGCAGAATGTTGAAAACATCCGGATGGGCTTTTTCGATTTCATCGAACAGCAAGACGCTATAGGGTTTGCGCCTGACGGCTTCCGAAAGTTGGCCGCCTTCCTCATAGCCGACATAGCCGGGAGGAGCACCGATCAGGCGCGAGACGGCAAACTTTTCCATATATTCTGACATGTCGATCCGCACCATATTTTCTTCGGAATCAAAGAGCGCTTCGGCCAGGGTTCGGGCCAGTTCGGTCTTGCCGACACCTGTTGGTCCGAGAAAAATAAATGAGCCGATCGGGCGACGTGGGTCCTTGATGCCGGAGCGGGCACGAAGAACCGCATCAGACACCAACTGCACTGCTTCATCCTGTCCAATAACCCGCTGATGCAGAATGTCTTCAAGTCTCAACAGCTTTTCCCGTTCGCCTTCAACCAGTCGCAAGACCGGGATTCCTGTCCAATGCGATACGATTTCGGCAATTTCATCTTCCGTAACCTCTTCACGCAGCAGTTTCTGGCTACCCTGTTTTTGGTTCAATGCCGTTTCTTCATTTTTTAGTGCGGTTTCAAGGCCAGGCAACTCGGAATATTTCAGCATTGAAGCCTGTTCCAAGTTACCGGTCCTTTCTGCCTGTTCGATTTCTCGCCGGGTCCGCTCAATCTGCTCGCGCAAACCCTGTACCCGCTGGATTGCGATCTTTTCAGAATCATACCGGGCCCGCATGCTGTTCGCTTTTTCGCGATCATCAGCCAAATCTTTACGTAATATCTCCAGGCGTTCTTTGCTGGCTTTGTCTTTTTCCTTTTTGAGCGCAACCTCTTCAATTTCCAGCTGCATCACCCGGCGTGAAATAGTGTCCAGTTCCGACGGCAGCGAGTCAATTTCAGTCCTGATCATTGCACACGCTTCATCGACCAGATCGATTGCTTTGTCCGGCAGGAACCGTTCGGTGATATAACGATTGGAAAGGGTCGCTGCTGCAACCAGCGCATTATCCTGGATTCTGACCCCGTGATGGACCTCGAAGCGCTCCCTTAGGCCGCGCAGTATCGATACCGTATCTTCTACCGTCGGCTGTTCGACCAGCACCGGTTGAAAGCGTCGTTCAAGAGCTGCATCTTTTTCAATATTCTGCCGGTATTCATCGAGAGTGGTTGCTCCGATACAGTGCAGTTCGCCTCGGGCCAACATCGGCTTCAGCATGTTGCCGGCATCCATTGACCCCTCTGTCTTGCCGGCTCCGACGATGGTATGCAGCTCGTCAATAAACAGAATTATTTGTCCGTTTGCTTCCTTGACTTCGTTCAGAACCGCTTTCAGACGTTCTTCAAATTCTCCGCGATATTTAGCCCCGGCTATCAGTGCTCCCATATCCAAGGCAAAGACAATTTTGTCTTTCAATCCTTCCGGAACATCCCCCCTCACAATTCGCTGGGCTAAGCCTTCTACAATGGCGGTCTTGCCGACTCCCGGTTCGCCGATGAGCACCGGATTGTTCTTGGTTTTGCGTGATAATACCCGGATAACCCGGCGGACCTCATCATCTCGTCCGATGACCGGATCAAGTTTGTCGCTACGCGCCATCTTGACCAGGTCGCGACCGTATTTTTCGAGTGCTTCGTAGGTGGCTTCGGGGTTAGCACTCTGAACCCGTTGGCTGCCGCGGACTTCGGTCAGAGTCTTCAAAAAACGTTCGTGATTGATGCCGGCTAATTTTAATATCCTCCCTGACGGGACCTTGTCGCCTTCAGCCAGCAATGCCATAAAAAGATGTTCTACGGAAACATATTCATCTTTAAGTCGTTTAGCCTCATTTTCGGCAGCCACAAGAATGCGTGACAGGCGCTGGGATACATAGATCTTGCCCGCCTCCGCACCAGGACCTGAGACCCTCGGTATTCGATCAAGTTCTGCTGCAACCTCATTTTTGACCATTTCAGGGCGAATATCCATGCGCTGCAGCAGTCGCGGTACGAGACCCTCATGTTGGTCAAGAAGCGCCCAGAGCAGATGCTCGCCGTCAACCTCGACATGGCCGAACGAAACGGCTTTATTTTGTGCTTCCGTGAATGCTTCCTGAGATTTTTGCGTAAGTTTGTTGAAGTCCATGGTTTTCCTCTTTTTGCTACGTTGTAAATTCTGTGTCTCTTTAAGAGTTAATCATGGGGTGTCCGGAAGTCAAGATGCCGCCTGAATTATGAGATGTACGCATTTAATTGTCGCATAAAAAATTGATATAGTTTAATTTGTTACATATAATTATGCCGTTGTTTAACAATTCCATATTTTACGGTATTATATCACAGTTTTAGCTTGCATCAGGAGGATATATGCCACAAGTCTGTGACAAAGGCTTATCTTTAAGATTCAAAATTACACTCTATGTCACCTTAATCAGCATCACCATTTTGGTGGTGGCCTCCGCTATAATCGTTAAGCTTTTCAGTGCCCGCTTTTTGTCTGTTGTTGCTGCTACTACACAGAGCCCGAGCCCCTCATCCATGGCAATGCAGTTTGAAGCGATCACGTTCCCGTTGATTGCCGTTATTGCTCTGCTTGTTTTGCTTTTTTGTCTGCTCGTGTGGGTGGTGATGGGGAAAGTATTGTCTCCATTACAGACGGTCATTGATCTGATTGGGGCTGTTCATTCCAAGACGGGAGATGAACGCTTGCTGCCGGATGTTTTTGACGGGGAGCTTGGACGGCTGTCCTGTGCTTTTAATAAAATGGTGGGTGAATTTGATCTCCAGCAACAAAAGCTGGTCTTGATACAGACGGAAATGCAACAACAGAAAGCTTTTGCTGAAGGGATGCTGAACAAGGCGGCTGTGCCGATACTAGTTTTGGATGCTGAACACCGTATTATGGTCTGGAATAATGCCTTGGAAAACCTGTCCGGTTTTAAAGCTGAAGAGATGATCGGCACCAACCGCCAGTGGCTTCCCTTTTATGCCAACGAACGTCCGGTGCTGGCGGATCTGGTCCTGTCGTGCGATGGGGGGCATCTGGAAGAGTTCTATGGCAACTACCGCATGTCACAGCATGTTCTGGGAGGGTTGCAGTCTGAGGGGTGGCTTGAAAATGTCGGCGGGAAACGCCGCTATCTGTTTTTTGATGCCGCACCGGTTTATGATGCAAATAATGTCAAGCTGGGCGTTATTGAAACCCTGCTTGATATTACTGAACGTAAAGATGCGGAAGATGAACTCACAAAAAGTCGCGAGGAGTTGCAGCGTAAACACAATGAACTGAATGAATTGTTTGCTCAGGTCGAGAACGGCAAGCGAGAGTGGGAAGATACCATGGACAGCCTTGCGGAAATGGTGCTGATGTGCGACCAGTTTGGTGTTGTCAATCGCTGTAACCGTGCCGTTACTTCCTTTACCGGGATCCCGTACAATATGATTATCAATAGTGACTGCTTGGAACTGTTAGTCAGAGCTGGGTTGGAGATAACCGGTTATGACGGAACAAGCGGGCAGCTTGAATGCGAGGGGGGGCGACGTCACTTTGAATTGCTTTCGAATGAATTAAAGCAGGCAGGCTCTGATGATATTCGAGGCGTAGTTGTTACCATTCACGAGACGACGGAACTCTTCAAAATGAATGAAAAACTCCAGAACGCTTATGCAGAGTTACAGCAGAGTCAGGCGCAGATTTTCCAGCAGGAGAAGATGGCATCCATCGGGCAACTGGCAGCTGGTGTTGCCCACGAGATCAACAATCCGATGGGTTTTATCTCCAGTAATCTTTCGACCATGGGCAAATACATGGAAAAAATCAGTGTATTTGAGACAGCCATGATCGAAACGGTACAGGATAAAGGAGATACGGAAACGGTCGCCACGTTGGGTGAACTCCGAAAGAAGATGAAGATTGATTTTATTCTTGAGGATATAAAAAACCTGTTGGATGAATCACGTGATGGAGCTGAAAGGGTACGGCGCATCGTGCAGGATCTTAAGAGCTTTTCTCATGTTGACGAGGCCGAGTGCAAGCCGGTCAGTATCAACGAATGCCTGGACACGACTCTCAATATGTTGCGTAACGAAATAAAGTATGTTGCCGATGTAGAGAAGGAGTACAACCCCGATCTGCCGATGTTGCTCTGTTTTCCGCAACAGATTAACCAGGTGTTTATGAATATATTGGTTAATGCCGCCCATGCCATTGAAGGCCATGGCGTTATTGCAATTAAAACGTTACTCGAATCGCACGACATTATTGTACGTATCAGTGATACCGGTAAGGGAATTGCGTCTGAAAATCTGACCCGGATCTTTGAACCGTTTTTTACCACTAAGGAAGTTGGTAAAGGAACCGGTCTTGGTCTTTCAATCAGCTATGACATTATCAAAAAACATGGCGGTGATATACATGTAGAGAGTGAGGCTGGCGTTGGTACAACCTTTGTAATCCGGTTACCGTTGAACCATGTTTTTGAAAGCGATCAGGTGAAATCCTGATGAGTTATGTAATCAGAAATTCCGTTTGTGATGTGCAGCATAAGCTTGAAAGGAAGTCCGATGTCCCACGATGATATTCAGCAGAACGTATGGTATTGCCGGTTATTACGGATCTGTGGCGTAGCTTCAATTGCCTTTGGTTGTATCGCCATGGCAGGGTGGCTGTTGAATGTGCCATTTCTGGCAAGCCTGGGCCAAGGACTTGTTCCAATGGCGCCGAGTACAGCAATCCTGTTTATTCTGTATGGGATCGGGGTGTTGATTGCTGACCGTGCTTCCTGCGACCGCCGGACTATGCCGCTCTTTTTGGCTGTTTTTGTTTGCGGCGCTTTGATCTCCGCGGCTCTGTTAGTCCTTTCGATCCGCGGAGTTTTTTTAAATATTGAACATCTTGGTTTTCACACAATGGGGGCCATAGACGGAACTCCCATTGGCCATATGTCTCCCATTACTGCATTCACCTTTTTACTGATCAGCTGTTTGATAGTTCCTTCTGTATGCAAAATTGCACCTGTTAGGGTATGGCGATCCAAGGCAATCTGGTGGGCTGCAATTGTCTTGATTGTGGTCTATGCCATGTTGGTGCTTGCGTATCTTTTGGGTACGCCACTGTTTTACGGAGGCGCCTTTATTCCACCGGCAGTGACCACAAGTCTGGCCTTTATTGCTCTTGGAATCTCGCTGTCCATCCTTTTTCGACCGCTGGCCTGGCCGGAAACCGCCAAGGGTCTCCAGAAAGATCACAACCTTTCCCTCGTTATGATCATGTTTTTTATCTTTATGGCCGCAGGAATTATCTCTGTTGGTAATTTTTACCATCGTAATCACCAGAAACAGTATCTGGCCGAAGTTGGGCTTCAGTTATCTGCGGTCGCCGATCTTAAGGTGAGTGAGCTGCAACACTGGCGCGAAGAACGGAGTGCCGATGCCGGAATTTTTTACCACAACATGGCCTTTGCTTCACTCGTAAAGATTTATTTGCACCATCCCACGTCTCAACAGGTCCGGCGGGAGATGGAAGATTGGACCAAAAACATCCAGAACAACCATAATTATACCGGGGTTGTTCTGCTTGATGCCCAAGGTGAAATCAAATTTTCACTTCCTGAGATGTCTTCTGAACCCCTTTCTTATTCAATACATCAAAAGGTTGCCGAATCACTTCGCACTGGCCGGATAACATTTACCGACTTTTACCGGAATACGTTCAACGGGAAAATCTATCTGAGCATTCTGGCCCCGATTTTTGATCCTGCGCATGAGGGGACTCCTCTCGGAGTTCTGGTGCTGAGGATCGATCCCGAGAAATATCTGTATCCGTTCATCCAGCGCTGGCCTAATGCCAGTCCCACTGCCGAAACATTGCTTGTGCGTAGAGATGGTAACGATGTTGTCTTTTTGAATGATCTCAGATTTAGAAAAAATGCGGCATTGAACCTGAAACTTCCACTCACAAGAGCCGAAATTCCCGCTGTAATGGCAGTTATGGGACGGGAAGGTATCGTGCGAGGCACCGATTACCGGGGACAGCCGGTAATCGCCGCACTGCGCAATATTCCTGATTCACCCTGGTATCTTGTCGCTCGTATTGATGCTGCTGAAGTGTATGCACCGATGCGCGAGAGGCTATGGGGAACGGTTTTACTGATAAGTGCGCTGTTGCTGAGTGCCGGAACCGGACTCGGGTTGGTCTGGCGTCAGCAAAGCCTTTCTTATTACAGAAGCGCCGATAAACAATCCCGGCAAAACAGGGAACGCCTGCAAAGCGTCCTGAAAGTTTTTCAGTTTGAGTCTAATGACATGAAAGAGCTATTGGACTTTTCCCTCAACGAGGCGATCAGCATAACCTCCAGCAAGTATGGGTATATCTATTACTATGACGAAGAAAAGAAGCGGTTTATTTTGAATTCATGGTCGCGCGAGGTGATGCATGCCTGCAGCATAACAGATCCGCAATCAGTGTATGATCTTGATAAAACCGGTATATGGGGAGAAGCAGTACGCCAGCGTCGGCCGATTATGGTCAATGATTTTGATACGCCTGATCCGTTATTGAAAGGTTACCCTGAAGGTCACGTTCATCTGAGCCGCTTCCTAACCATACCCCACTTTGACCAAGGCAAAATTGTTGCTGTAGTGGGGGTTGCCAACAAAGAGACTGATTATGATGATTCCGACGTGCTCCAGCTTACTCTGTTGATAGGATCTGCCTGGAAGATCGCCGAACGGAGACGGGTGGAAGCGGAAATGTCCCACCAGTCCGCCTTGTTGCGTAGAATAATCGATTCAATCCCGGATCTGATTTTCTTCAAAGATGTCAAAAGTGTTTATCTTGGTTGCAACAAGGCTTTTGAACGGTTTACAGGTCGGACGGAGATGGCACAGGTCGGCAAGACAGATTTTGATTTTTTCGATCATGAGCTTGCTGAATCT
>JAQUCQ010000142.1 GCA_028686145.1 Desulfuromonadaceae bacterium
GGCGGCTTTTTTATTATCGATATTTTTCAGTGCACATAGAAGTTATTTCCTGCCTTTATCTGTTAAAAAATGTCTTCATGTATGCATTTATCCAGCTTCAGAGTCCGGAGAGGAGTTTTTGTGGAGAGCGGAACGTCTTCCGCCAGTTCAACTGGCTTCAGCTTCACCCTTCGCACTAAGATGATACTTCTTTCTGCTGTTGCTTTTCTTGGCATTCTGCTGGTTGGCGCCATCAGTCTGTATCTGCTGAATGAAGTAAAAATTGGCGGCTCTGCCTACCAATACATCCAGAAGAACAGAGATGCTCTTGAAAGTATTGCCCTACTGAAATCCGACCTTTACCAGATCAACAGTGAAATGCAGGATTTAACGCGTGGGAGTGACAGCGCCACTATCGAAAAGAATCGCGCCTCTATTAAGGATCTCACACATGATATCGAGCTTAACATCGGGATTGTTCTTGAGTCGCCTGGGAAGCTTGCGGCTATTAACAAAGCAAACGACATCTGGAAGGAGTATCATCAAACGTTGCTGGACGAGGTATTACCAGCCGTAGCAAAAGGTGATGTGCTTAAGGCCAACACCCTTATGACAGGAATCCAGGCGCAACGCTTCAGTCTGTTCAACACGGCCGTTGCTCAAATGAGTAACCATATCCGGAAGGATGTCAGCGCCACCGAACAACAGGTCGCAACAAACATCAAAACAAAAACCATTGTCTCTGCAACGGTTACTATCGCTGTAATCGTTCTTATCGCTCTGTTTTCGTATCTCATTACGACCTCTATTACCAGACCACTCAGAAGCTGTGTCAAGTTCGCACAAGCTATGGCCGACGGCAGGCTTGACGCCCGCCTTGATGTGCGTGACGGCGAAGAAGTCGCTGATTTGGCACATGCCATGAATGCCATGGCCGAGAATCTCCATAGTATTGTCTTGCGAATAGGTTCCGCTTCAAAAGCACTCACTACTATTGACAACAATCTGGAAAACAGTGCCCGTCTGGTGGTAAATTCTGCACAGATGCAGGAAAAATCTGTGCTCGAAACATCGCACGCTGTTGTCCAAATCAACACATCGGTACATGAAGTTTACGAGGGGATCGATAAACTCTCGGAGTCCACCACCGAAACATCCGCGTCTTCACTTGAGATGGCCGCAACAATTGAAGAGATCGCAATGAGCGCCGAAAAGCTTGAAGAGGCTGTTGAAGAGGTAAGTTCTTCCATAACGCAGATGACTACGTCAATTAAAGAGATCGGCACAAGCATTGTCAACTTACTGGATGCATCCACCATGACAGCCTCATCAATTGCGGAGATGGATGCAAGCATTAAACAGGTAGAAAAAAATGCCATGGATTCGGCCGCTATTTCCGAGACGGTACGAAGCGATGCAGAGATCGGTAAAAACGCGGTACTTGAAGCGATTACCGGCATGCAGGCGATCAGGGCATCATCCCGAATAACTTCGGAGGTGGTTGAAACGCTCTCGATACGGGTAAACGATATCGGAGCCATTCTTTCCGTTATTGATGAAGTTGCCGAGCAGACCAACCTTCTGGCACTCAATGCGGCCATCATTGCTGCCCAGGCCGGTGAGCATGGCAAAGGGTTTGCAGTCGTTGCCGACGAAATTCGTGAACTGGCCGAACGCACGAGCAGCTCCACCCGGGAAATTGCAACAGTGATAAAAGGTGTCCAGGAAGAAACACACCGTGCCGTCGATGCTATCAGCCAAGCTGAGAACAGCATTGCCGCAGGCGAAAGATTATCGCAACGTTCCGGCACTGCACTTGAGAAGATCGTTACGGGAGTTGAACGGGCCGGAGTCCAGGTTAGCGAGATTGCCAAGGCAACGGTTGAGCAGGCTCGGGGCAGCCAGAGTATTCGGGAAGCAATGGAAAGTGTTGAAGATATGGTTGAAAGTATTGCCAACTCATCGCGTGAGCACTCTCGTGGCACCGATATGATTTCTGCGGCGGTTGAGCGAATGAAGGATCTCACCATCCATGTACGCACTTCAACCCGCGAACAGAGCCGAGCCAGCAGCTTGATAGCCCATTCAGCGGAGGACGTCACCTCCATGGTCGATCAGATTCGCGAAGCGTGCCGTTCCCAAGTTGATAACAGTTCCTTGATTTCAAAATCGGTACACAATATAGAAAGTGCAACAGTTGCAAACAGCCATGCGACAAAAACCATGAATGTCGCCGTTACG
Organism: Desulfuromonadaceae bacterium; assembly: GCA_028686145.1. Taxonomy (GTDB): domain Bacteria; phylum Desulfobacterota; class Desulfuromonadia; order Geobacterales; family Pseudopelobacteraceae; genus JACRCG01. Next base: position 2,221 of record JAQUCQ010000142.1, read on the forward strand.
GATCTGACCCATCAGATTGACCTGCTTGAGAAGGAGATGGCCGGATTCAAAATATGATCGGCCTAACAACCATGAGTAGACTTACAGCACGCTTTAGTGCGCTTCAGACACAACATACCAGGGCATTGGTAACATTTATTACCGCTGGTGACCCGGATCTGACCGCAACAGAAGAAATGATCTATGTGCTTGAAGACGCCGGGGCAGACATAATCGAACTCGGAGTTCCATTCTCGGACCCGATGGCCGACGGGCCGACGATTCAGCTTTCCTCGGAAAGAGCTCTGGCTTCCGGAACAACTCTTCATGGCATCCTGGAACTGGTGAAAAAAGTTCGGATCCGTTCCCAGGTTCCGATTATTTTGATGGGATACCTTAACCCTGTTCACGCCTACGGCTACGACAGCTTTTGCCGTGATGCGGCAGAATCCGGCGTCGACGGTGTCCTTCTGGTCGATATGCCGCCGGAAGAATCGCAGCAACTGACTGTCCCGGCCAAGCGATATGGACTGGATGTAATTTTTCTTCTTACACCGACCTCCAATGCCGCCCGCATATCCACCGTAAATCGGCTCGGCAGTGGATTTGTATATTATGTCACCGTAACTGGCGTCACAGGTGCCAGAGTTTCTGTTTCAGACACGCTGGCTCAAGAACTGTCCCGGGTTAAACAAACCATTGCGCTGCCGATCATGGCCGGTTTTGGCATATCCACACCGGCACAAGCCGCCGAAGTAGGACACCTTGCAGACGGGGTTGTTGTCGGCAGTGCAATCGTCAAACTTTTCGAGCAATACCGCGGTGAACAGTTAAAGCAACAATTGCATAGCTACGTCAGTCTTTTGAAGGGTGCACTTGTATAGCTTGCAGACGCGCTTGACAGCGCACTCTGATTCTGCTACCTAGCGTTTTTATTTATACTTAACTATTTTACGGTTACGAAAGATGTGAGGCTACCTATGAGCTGGTTTAACAAAGAAAGAGTCAGTATAGAAAAATCCGGGGGGAAAAAAGTTACGTTCCCCGATGGAATGTGGATCAAATGCCCCGGCTGCTCCGAAACACTTTTAAGCAAGGATCTGGAAGCAAATCTTCAGGTTTGCCCGAAATGCACTCACCACTTTCGTATTTCAGCACGCAAACGCCTTGAGGCACTGCTTGATGATGGCGTATGGCAGGAATTTGATGCCGATGTGACATCCGTCGATTTCCTTGATTTTAAAGATGCCAAAAGCTATCAGGAACGTATCGACACCGCGCTGGCAAAAGGTGGCTCAAAAGATGCGGTAATCTGTGTCGAAGGGGCGATAGAGGGACTACCGGTGCAAGTTTCCTGCTTTGATTTTTCCTTTATGGGCGGGAGCATGGGGAGCGTCGTGGGCGAAAAGATCACTCGCTCTATCGAACGCGGCTTACAAAACCGTCAGCCGGTAATTATTATCTCAGCTTCCGGCGGTGCCCGCATGCAGGAGAGTATCCTTTCACTGATGCAGATGGCCAAGACCTCTGCGGCCCTGGCTAAACTAAAGAGAGCTGGCATCCCGTTTGTGTCACTGCTGACCGACCCCACCACCGGCGGCGTTACCGCCAGTTTCGCCATGCTGGGAGATGTCAACATCGCCGAACCGAAAGCGTTGATCGGCTTTGCCGGCCCACGTGTCATTGAACAAACTATCCGGCAGAAACTGCCGGAAGGTTTTCAACGCGCAGAATATCTGCTGGATCACGGCATGATCGATGCGATAATTCCACGTACCGAGATGCGGTCAAAACTGGCCTCAATATTGAAGATGCTGTATCGTCCTGCCGCCTGACATGTCTTTGACAGGCGTGCTGGAAAAGCTTTACGCCCGTCGGCGCTTTGGCATTCGGCCAGGCGTCGACAGGGTTGGCACGCTGCTCAATCGCCTGGGTAATCCTGAAAAAAAGTTCCGCACCATTCACGTCGTCGGGACGAACGGAAAAGGTTCAACGTCGGCCTTTCTTGCCGCTATCCTCCTTCACGCAGGGTACTCTGTCGCCCAGTTCAGCTCCCCTCACCTGATACGTTTCACCGAACGATTCAGAATAAACGGAAATGAATATTCTGCCGAAAAGTTGGCAATCAGCATGGATACGGTATTGGCAGCGGCCCCTGAAGAAGCGACCTTTTTTGAGATTACCACAGCTCTGGCAGCATTCATTTTCAGTGAAGAGCGGGTCCAACTGGCTGTCATGGAAGCAGGGATGGGCGGACGTTCCGATGCAACAGCCATTTTTGATGGCGAGATGACCGTACTTACCCCCATTGCCCTTGACCATACCGAGTATCTCGGAAAATCCCTCGCGGAAATTGCCCTAGAAAAGGTCGGAATCATCGAGCCCGGCAGTTTTGTTATCAGTGCCAGCCAGCCTGATAGCGTGCGCGAAACAGTTGAAAAGCTCGCTCATGCCAGAGGGTGTAGCCTGAAGACATGCGGCAAAGATTTTTTGGCGGCATGGAACAGCGACGGTACCCTTGATTACCATGGCATAAGCAGGGACATAACACAGCTCACACCGGGAATTGCGGGGCGTTATCAAGCAGAAAACATCGCTGTTGCACTTGCGGCAGTTGAAGAGCTGGAAGCCGGTGGCATGCTCATTCCCCCTGCAGCCTTTAAAAAAGGCATTTCCGTAGCGTATTGGCCAGGTCGGATGGAACTGGTGCCGGGCACGCCGCGACTGTTGCTTGACGGGGCTCACAATCCTGCCGGTGCAATGGCTCTGGCGGAAGCGCTGCAGGACTATTCCTATTCGCGATTGCTGATGGTGACAGGAGTCTGTGATGATAAGGATATCGAGCGGATATATGCGCCGTTGACTACACGTGTTGATGCTATTTACACGGTAACTCCCGGAGTTGATCGAGCCTTGAGAGACAAAGATCTTTCAGCTTTTTTTCATAAGCAGGGGATTACATCCCAGCCGTGTGGTTCTGTCGTTGAAGGTGTCTGCAAAGCACGCAGTGAAGCAGCGGCCGGAGATCTTATTCTGGTATGCGGCTCACTTTTTGTGGTTGGTGAAGTCAAGGCGTGGCTTGAAAATGTTAATTACAGCGGCATCAGAGGCTGATTTTTCAGATGAAGACAATCCATTATCTATACGTGCTCTTATTCATCCTCCTTTGCTGTCGGGTCCCTTCCGCCGATGCTGCCGGGGCGGCCATACCCGATGACAACGTACATATCAGTGCCGATCACATGAACCAGAGTCGAGCCGACGGGATTTATACCGCTGAAGGAAATGTGGTCGTTCTGTGGAATGGCATGAATCTGGCCGCCGACCAGGTCCGATATGCAGCAACCACTCATATTCTGCATGCAACCGGATCGGTTGTCATGACAAAGGGTACTACCGTCCTGAAGGGTAAAACGCTGGTCCTGTATATGGATTCCGGTCGGGCCGAAATGGATTCGACACTACTGAAAGTTCCCGAATCAGGCTTGACGATAGTTTCAGACAAACTTATTCGAATAGATGAAAGCGTGTTTACCGCACTGTCCACAGAGCTAACCTCCTGCGATATGCCTGACCCAAGCTGGAAGATCAGCGCCGACAAACTGAACGTCAACCTGCTTGGATATGCCACAGGGCGCAATGTCATTTTTTACGTAAAGAATGTCCCGGTCCTTTATCTTCCCTGGATGGCTTTTCCGGTGGTGCTGGAGAAAAGATCCGGGCTGCTGTTCCCTCATTTTGGATATTCAAATAAGAGAGGAGCCCAGCTTGATATTCCTGCCTACCTGGTGATTTCACCCAGCCAGGATCTCCAACTTGATTTGGACATGATGTCGCGCCGCGGCGTAGGAGTCGGATTGGACTATCGTTATATCCGTTCTCGCGATAGTGAAGGACACATCGCCCCCTATTCAATATACGACCAACTGGAGGACCGGTGGCGTTGGCAACTGGCCCTGAAACATAAAGAAGTTTTTTCCAGCAGCGCGAATCTGCGTGTGGATGCCGATGCCATCAGTGACCGGACCTTTTTGAGTGATTTTGGTGATAAGAATGGAAATTCCGGGCGCCAGTCAGATACTACCACGAATTATTTTGGCGAAAAGAGCGGGGAATACAATCGACAGTCGAATGACACTACTGTCAATGCAGTAAAAACGTGGCAGCATTACGCTGTTTCTTCTTACCTGCGCTACAGCCAGGACCTGTATGCCGCCAATGACCAGGCAACGCTGCAGACGTTGCCGTCATTTGCTGTGGCAGGGGTTCGACAGTCGATCTTCTCAATGCCGCTCTATTTTGACCTTGACGGTTCCGCCGATAATCTCTATCGCGAATCCGGCACCAGTGGTCAACGGCTCAATCTCTTCCCGCGGATCACCCTGCTGCAATCCTACAGCAGCTATCTTCGGATGACACTGTTCACGGGGGCGCATATCAGAGGCTATGCCACCAACAAACAAGACAACAACAGCGGAAGCCAGTCAAACGACGGCGATCTGCTGCCGGAGGCAGGTGTACGGCTGTCAACATCACTAACGCGTATCTACGACACCAACTTTCAGCTGCTCAAAAAAATCAGGCATGAGCTTATCCCGGAAATCAGCTATAGCTTTGTACCTGAACATGACCAGCAGCGGCTCCCGTTCTATGACTATGCAGACCGCATTATCAGACAAAACATGATCACATTGTCGGCAACCAGCGTAATAAATGGCAAGTTTGTTTCTGGTGAGGCCACTGAATATCGTGATATTTCACGAATCAAGTTAAGTGCGGATTATGCTATCAACGGGGGGCGGCGTGACCTGCTAACACTCGTTGAGAGCCAACGCCCATGGAGTGATCTGATACTGGAATCGGAAACAATGCTGTCCAAGCAGATGCGGGTCACATTTGACACCCGCTATAATCTCTACGAAAATCGTCTATCAACAGCTGTGGCTGGGATTGAAGCGGATGACCACCAAGGCAACTTGATTGGAGCAGGTTACCAGATGGCCCGTAACGAGCTCGAATACTTCGAAGGGCATTTCTCAACCAAGTTGATCAAGCCTCTGAACCTCTCGTATACCGCCCGTTACTCGTTTGACCGTGGTGATTTTCTCGAATCGCTATATGCCGCCGAATACCGCCATAAATGCTGGAGTGTAAACCTTGCATTCCATCAGCGGCCCGGTAATCAATCATATACGGTGAACTTCAATCTGGCGGGACTGGGAAGCAATTAGAACCAGGATGCTACGGTGAGTATTCCACCAGGAATAGTGCTCTTTTATACACAGCAACCATCTCTTCCCTTTCCTCAGGTATAGCGCTACATGACACAGGAGAACCAAACGCTCTCAGAAAGCTTCTTTCGCGGAACCCGAGCGGTGGATTGTCATGTCCGATGCGTGCGGGAATTCTGGATGTGCCGAATTTCAAGAGGTTGACCGCCGGGATCAGGCACGGGTTGAGCATGAGCATGCTGCTGCTCGTTTTTTTCCCGTCAGCTTCATTTTTTCTTGCCAGATAAAGTATAAAATTCCCGGGCGACATGTGGTTCTTTTCAAGGTTCTGCAAACGGTCAATTTCCTCAGCAACATCCTCACGAGCCCCGTAATGAGTAAACAGGAGCGGTCGCAGTCCGGCTTTTTCGATCATTTCCAGCAGTTCATTAATTCGATACGTACGCGCTCGGGGGTGTAAAAGCGCATCGGCAATACCAACATCTGATGCTACTTCGTCGGCAACAGCAAGATACCGGGCAAGACGCGACCCGGCCCGGGCTTTTTTGAGCAGGCTTCGGGCAGCACGGGGCGAATCTATTCCCAGGAGCCTGAAGGCACGACGAATGGACTCCTCTTCCCGGCGGGCATAGTGGCTGTAGAACATGGCTCTCATGATTCCCCCCGTCACGAGGCGACGCTCCAGACTCATCAGGCCGGAC
>JAQUCQ010000143.1 GCA_028686145.1 Desulfuromonadaceae bacterium
TATCATCCCTGCCATGTTCATTCAAAAGCTGGACCACCGCGCTGCCGATCAGGCCTGCTCCTCCGGTTACTATAATCATAGTGTAGCCTCCTGCCTGGATTGTGCGGTAATCGCCATCAGTAGTTCCGTTTTAGTGCGTGGTGTATACCCCTTATCACGAAGATCAATGCCAATCAAGGAAAGTGAACGGGTAATTTCTGCCACCAATGGTGCAGCACCCAGTTCGTTCTGAATTTTCACGTCTTGGAGTATTTCCTCCGCGGCGCCCTGAGCCAGCAGTTGTCCCGACTGCAGCACAATCACCTCGTCCGCCCATCCATAGGCAAAATCAAGGTCATGCGTCGCAATGATAATTGTCATTCCGGATGTGTGCAGCTGTTCAAGGACGGCCGCTAACTCGTCTTGCATGGCAGCATCCAACCCGGCCATGGGTTCGTCCAGCACAAGCACCTCGGGTTGCATGGCAAGAACTCCGGCGATGCAGACCCGTTTTTTCTGGCCATAACTCAGGTTATGCACCGGTTTGTTGGCCGTTTCTGTCATCCCCACTGCTGCCAATGCCGCTGCCACGCGCTCACGAACAATTTTTTTCTCAAGCCCAAGGTTCATTGGCCCAAAGGAAACATCCTCCTGTACACTGGCCGAAAAGAGCTGACTGTCCGGATTCTGGAACACCATTCCGACTCGTGAACGGAGATTCCTCATCGTCGCCCGGCTGTAATCAAGCGGGGTTTTCTCCCAGCTGACGTGTCCGGCTGTGGGGCGCAGAATGCCGTTCAGGTGCAGAAACATAGTCGTTTTGCCGGCGCCGTTGGCTCCCAGTACGGCGGTGCGTGTGCCTCGGCGTATCGTCACGGAGCAGTTGTTGAGCGCGGCTGTGCCGTCAGGATAACAGTACGAGACACGATTGAAGCTCAAGATAGCATCGCTCATGGCAGGAACGCCGCCAGAAAAACCAGGAGGAAGCCGCTAATAACTGCAAGTGGGATGGTTCGAGGGGCGTCAGGATGCTCAGGCTCTAAAAAGCGGAGAGCACCGTCGTTATTGCGTGCAAGCGCTGCGAGGTGAAGCGCCTGTGAACGGTGCCAGACTTGCACGGACAGGTTGGCAACCATCCCTCCCAATGAACGTAGGGAAAGTGTAATCGTAGCATATCCCATGCGGGCTGATTGGGCGGTGATCGTCTCGTGTACCGCTTCAGAAAAAACAAAGAGGGTGCGGTAGCTGAGGGTCATCAAGTCGAGCAAGGTATCCGGTAGCTTGCAGCGCCGTAGTAGAGAGATAATATCCGAGAGCGGAGTAGTCAGCGCCAGAAAGAGAAGTGCAGTCAGACCTCCTAATGAGCGGCCGCAAACGTGGGCAATCGGCTCCAGTTCCGCCCGGGATAGATGCAGCGAGAGAGCACTAACCGTATTCCCGATTTTGAGTGAAACGGCGAGGGACAGTGCGCTGGCAGCCAGAAAAAAAAGTGCCGGAGCAGCTATCCGCAGATACCGCCCAAGCGGTATTCCCGCACCCAGAACAGTGACTGCACACAGAATCGCAGCAACGCCGCAGGCTGTGGCAGGGGCTGTGGCGGCATACGCGGCAATCATACCGCATAAGGAAAATATCCCCTTAGCAGCAGGTGAGACTCTTCGCCAGCGGTTCGTGTAGGCAGACTGTTCAATCAGCATTGTGCTTCCTTGTCAAATTCCCGCCGCATCCTGGCCCGGGTCACTGACATCCCCAGATAATATCCAATAAATCCGGCTCCCAGAGCCGCCTGCAGTGCGAAAAGCAAAGAGCCAATTTCACCGCTGGGCGGCTCCATCAAGGGCTTGAACCAAGGGTGATATCCTGGGGCAAGTTGGCTAATAACATCCTTGGCCTGATCATCGGCTCCCCGGAAAATCTCTACATCTTTGCCGTCCGGCCCTGGAGCCGGTTTGTGCACCATCCAAAGGGGGACGGCAACCAGCACCACTACGGCGATCATCATCAGCAGGTTTTGATGCCGTTTCATGCTTGAACCTCCTGTGCCGTTACGACGTTCATCTCTTTCAACTCCTGGGGATTGAAACGTACCAAAGCGTTGAAGACTATAACGGTCAGAAACCCCTCGCTGATGGCCAGCGGAATCTGGGTGAGAGCAAAGACGGTGGCGAATTTTACAAATGATGCGGCAATGCCTCCGACAGGGTCGGGAAAGGCCAGTGCCAGTTGTAGTGAAGTGGTGACATAGGTCAGAAGGTCTCCCAAAGATGCGGCAAGAAATACCGAAAGTCCAAAGGGGAGTCGTGCTGTCTTGGCAAAGCGGTAAATAGCGGCTGCGGCGAACGGTCCTACTACCGCCATGGAGAAGATGTTAGCCCCCAAGGTTGTAATCCCGCCATGGGCCAGTAAAATCGCTTGAAACAGGAGCACTACGGCACCGATCGGTGCCATTGCAGCAGGTCCAAAAAGAATCGCGCCCAGACCGGTGCCGGTTGGGTGGGAACAGCTGCCGGTGACAGAAGGCATTTTCAGAGCCGAGAGGACAAAAGTGAAAGCCGCAGCAACCCCCAGCAGCATCCGTTGTTCAGGTTTTTCCTTGATCCTTTTGTTGATGGAGCGTAGGCCGAAGGCGACGAATGGAGCTGAAGCGATACTCCAACCGATGGCATGTTTTACCGGTAGAAAACCTTCCATGATGTGCATGGTGTACCTCCATATCAGGCTGAAAAAACACAAAAAAAGTCCGCACCTGCCGAAGCAGCATACGGACTTTTCGTATTCAAAGTCACATTACTAACATATTCCATCTTCCCAGTCCCCCAGGAAATTGCTGATGGTAAGAATCACTGGCAGGTCTTCTGGCTCGCGATTCATCCTCCAGGCGTCTTCCCGGTCAGTCGACCAGTGACATAATGCCCTTCGTCCTCGCTTACAGCGGCGGGTCCGCGGGGGAATGGCTCAAATGGAGCGGCACCCCTCTTCCCTATCAAGCCCGTGCGGGCACCGTGATTCATTATTCAATTATCATAAATAAGCAATGCACACTTCGCTTAGTTAGCGATACCACGCCCCCTGCATCCTGTCAAGGAGGATTGTGGTGGTGGTTTTGTTGTCTATCCACCTGTTTCTACAGGGTTTGGTATGCTGTATTGCCGTTACTGCGTGTGTCTGGTAGAGTTTATATGGCTGATGTACTGTTCTGTTGAACGGGTTAGTCGGTTCGGTTTCTATGTTTGAGCATAAAGCCGATTAGCAGGGACAGCCCCAGTGTCAGGGTGCCACCAACAATCCCGGAAATACTGGTGCCGAGCCTCTCTCCTCCGCGCGTAAGCTCTTGCGGGCTTTGAGTCTGGGGGACAATCTGATGGACCGGCATTCCAAGTGACTTGATTTCGGCCGGTTTTCGGAACGAGTAGTCCGGCAAAAAAGACAGCTTCTGCTGGATAAAGGCTAATGTATTGTGGAGCCGTTGTTCCGGACTCTTTAGTTCTTGTTGGCCGGTTACTCTTGCTATTGACCATTCAAGGCCGTCAGGCTGCTCAGAGGCAAACCAGGAAACAACTCCTCCTGTTATTGCTGCTACTGCCGCAAAACCGATCAGTAAGGTGCGTATCGGATAGCTGCTGTTCAGGCGGGACTCGAGCGGGGTTTGAAAAATTTCAGGTTTGGCACGATACACAAAAGAGATAACGGAGGCGGTCACCAGCCCTTCGACGATGCCGATCGCTAAGTGGATAGGCTGCATGATGGCGACAAACGTTAAAAAGGGGAGCGAGGAAACTCCGGACAATACCGTTTCGACGACAACTCCAAATGATCCCATTTGCAAACTTAAGATTGCCGCTGCCAGTGATGCGACCGATATTCTGGTCGGGGAGGGGGTATGGCCGATAATCTTTTTGTAGACAAAGGGGTAGGCAATGAAAGCCGGAAAAAAACCGAGATTGAAAATATTGCACCCGAGTGCTAATAAACCACCATCGGCAAAGAAAAACGCCTGGACTACCAACACGGAGGCGATGGTCAAGAAGGCGGCATACGGGCCAAGAAGAATGGAAAGTATCAGTCCGCCTCCGAGATGTCCGCTGGAACCGGTGACTGGGATCGTAAAATTGATCATCTGTGCTGCAAAAATAAACGCGCCCAGAACCCCCATTAACGGAATCTTGCGATCATCCATTTCTGAGCGGACTTTTTTGGAGCAGTAGACTATTGCACCAGCTGTTACACCCCACATCATCCCGCCGACTGCAGGAGATAGTAATGCATCTGCCATATGCATGCGATGTCCTCCGTACTGAAACATAAGAAACATAAAAAAATAACACGATCAGGATACATAATATAAAATCAAGTATCAAGCGCTAAAATGTTAAATTCGTGTTACTGTAATGACAAGCTGTTTTACAAGCGGTGTTTTCATAAATGAGGGAAGAAAAGTGTTTAATCATGCCGCAGCAATAGTCAGAGAAACAGAAGTTTTTATCATAACTGCCGGGGCAGGGATGGGCGTGGATTCAGGGCTGCCGGATTTCCGCGGCGATCATGGCTTCTGGAAAGCATATCCCGCGTATTCCCGTCTGGGACTCTCCTTTGCTGATTGTGCCAATCCGCAGCATTTTGCCCATGATCCGTCCTTTGCGTGGGGCTTCTATGGCCATCGCACCAACCTGTATCGTACTGTCATTCCGCACGAAGGTTTCCATATTATCAAGGAGTGGATAGCGCGGAACGGTGCAAATTGTTTTGTCGTTACTTCCAATGTCGACGGCCAGTTTCAGAAAGCGGGCTATGCTGAGGACCGGATTCTGGAAGTACATGGTTCAATTCATTGGCTGCAATGTCAAAAGCCATGCCGCAACGCCATTTGGGTGAACGATGAGATCGTCCGGATTGATGAAACGACCATGCGTGCCTTCCCCCCACTTCCCCGCTGTCCCGACTGCGGGGAAGTTAGTCGCCCCAATATACTCATGTTCGGCGATTGGGCATGGCAGCAAGACCGTACTCTCAAACAGGAACAGGCGTTTAACCGGTTTTTAATGCATAATGCTGACCGGCGTATTGCGGTAATCGAGATAGGGGCAGGAAGCGCTATTGCAACAATCCGGGCAACATCGGAACGCATCGGATGGAACTGCGAACATGCTACGGTTATTCGCATAAACCCTCGTGAACCGGAGATAATATCGCCCCATATCTCGCTGCCGTACACGGCGCTGGAAGCGGTCCAAAAGATTAATGCGTTGCTGTGAGTGGTGATTCGGTGAGTTCTGAATCAGGAGTGCAAACCGGAAAGGGCGGTAATGTGAGTCGCCGTCTCCCGCTCCAGCAGACAACCGGTGCGCAGGTCGGTATCTTCGGCGGCGTTGATGAGCCTCTTTGCGGCGGAAAGTGAGGACAGTGGATGGCTGGCGATCCGCTCCGCAAAAGCGGAGACATTCTGCCAGAATTCTTTTTCGTTATGAACCATATCAACCAGCCCCATTTGAAGTGCCGCTACTGCGCTGTATATATCCGAGGTCATGAAAATTTCACGGGCGTAATTTTTACCGACAATGCGTGGCAGTTTGTGGGTACCGCAGAATCCGGTAATGATGCCGAGCTTTGCCCCGGAATGGCCGATTCGTAATCCTTCAGCGGCGATACGGATGTCGCATGACATGGCCAGATCACACCCACCACCCATGGTGATGCCATTCAGGGCGGCAATGACCGGCTTGGAACAGGATTCAATCTGATCAAACAACGATTGGCCGAGGTCTGCGAAATGGAAGGCATCGTGTGGAGAGAAATGCACCATTTGGCCGATGTCGGCCCCAACGGCAAACGATTCCCCCGGATAGCCGCTGAGAACAATGGCGTTTGCTGCCGCATCCTCTTCAAGGTGTGTGAAAGCGCGTTTCAGTTCCCTGATGGTTGAGATGGAGAGTTTGTTGAAGCGTGAACCGGCGTCGAGCAGAATGTACGCGACCCGGTTCATAACCTCTATGTGGAGCTTTTTGTAGGGCATTAATTAGGCTCGGGGATGGACGTTGCTCTTGATCCAGGCGACTATGTCTTCCGTAGAAGTGCCCGGGGTGAATACTTCGCAGATGCCGGCCGCCTTCAAACCGGGAATATCGTCTTCGGGTATGACGCCTCCTCCGAAAACCATGATGTCGTCGACCCCTTTTTCCTTGAAGAGCTGGGTAACCCGTGGGAGCAAAGTATTGTGGGCGCCGGACAGGATCGACAAACCGACACAGTCAACGTCTTCCTGGATCGCGGCCGAGACGATTTGCTCGGGAGTCTGGTGCAGGCCGGTGTAGATGACCTCAAAACCAGCGTCCCGAAAGGCGCGGGCGATAATTTTGGCACCACGATCGTGCCCATCTAGCCCCGGTTTTCCGACGAGTACACGTAATGTTCTTTCAGCCATTGTAACTTACCCCCGGTATTGAAATTAGTGGATAAAACGGTTGCTCTTTAAGTGAAAAGCCAATATGGCTCTGTGTGTATCCGGCCTCTACATCTCTATCCCGGTGCGTGCCGCAATTCCGGCTTTATAGTAATGCTTGATTTCCCGCATCTCGGTCACCAGATCGGCTGCCTCAATCACGCGTTCATGCGCGTTGCGCCCGGTCAGAACAAGTTCTGTCTTTTCTGGTTTGCAGCGGATCATCTCCAGTACCTGTTCGATGTCAATCAGGCCGAAGCCGACAGCTCCGTTGATTTCATCGCAGATAAAGAGGTCAAACTCGCCGGAAGTCAATAGCTCCAGCGCTTGCACGAGTGCTTCCTGTGCGGTACGCCGGTCATCCGTGATGTCTTTGGTGTTGACCCATCCCGGCCTGCCGGTCTGGATAATTGTCAGCAGTGGTGCGAGTTTTTCGGCGGCCACATGTTCGCCGTAGCGCCCCCCCCCTTTTATGAACTGGAATACACAGACTTTAAGGCCACGCCCAACTGCGCGCAGCGCCAATCCGAGTGCGGCGGTTGTTTTACCTTTGCCGTTGCCGGTATAGACTTGAACGCAGCCCTGTTCCAAAGTCATGGTTATTCTCCCTTGAACTGCGGCTGACGCTTTTCAAGAAAAGCCTGCATTCCTTCGCGCTGATCGAAGCTGGAAAAACAGAGGGCAAACGCATCTCGTTCGAGCATACATGCGGTCTGCAGATCAATATCATAACCGGCGTTGACAACTTCACCGCCAATGCGGATGGCGTTTGGGCTACGGGTACAGATGTGTGTGATCAGTTCCTCGGCCTGGGCCAGAGTCTGGCCGTGTGGGTAGAGACGGTTTATCAAACCGATTCTGTGGGCTTCTTCGGCATCAATCAGATCTCCGCTGTAAATCAGCTCTTTTGCTTTTGATTTGCCTACCAGCCGGGCAAGACGCTGGCTACCGCCGCAGTAAGGAATCAATCCCACAGCAATGTCAGGAAAACCAAAGCTTGCCGTCTGAGAGGCCACAATAAAATCACACGCCAGGGCGACCTCCAGCCCCAACCCCGAACATTCTCCATCGATTGCCACTATACAAGGCTTGCCAACTTTTTCGACACTGAACATGACTTTCTGCCCAAAGCTGGACAGCGTTGCAGCGTTGTGAATAGATAGGCTGTTTTCAATCTGGCAGTTACAGAATCCGTCTTCGGAACCTGTCAGCAGCAGTCCCTTGATGTCACTTTTACCGGCCAGAGCTGATGTCTGATGGTGAAGCACGTCCAGCAATTCTCTAGCTGAAACGGTCTTGTTGCCAGGAATTGTCAGAACGGCTATGCCGTTTACCGTAGGTTGGATCGTGCAAAGTCTCTCGGGCACAGCGTTATTCCTGTTTGCGGGTGGAATGAATTTTGCGCCGCGACTATAGCAACTCAACTGTATACGGTCAAGAAAAGGTTTGGTAAATTTTATCGATAGTAAAACTGTTGCTGATTGTAATTATGACGCTATACTGCCTTGTCACAACTTATCTCTAGAGGAGAACTGACAATGCACCTGCCCACACTTGTCCGTCGCAGCGCCCATGCTTCCCGAATCGCTGCAGAAGAAAACGCCAGCTGGCTTCAGCAACATATGAGCCCCTATTTTTTTCAGGTTATGGCCGACGAGGAGGATGCCCTGGAGCTGTTGGCC
>JAQUCQ010000144.1 GCA_028686145.1 Desulfuromonadaceae bacterium
CGTTCTGGCAGACTGTCCACTGAGTCGGAGCAGTTTTTGCTGTAAACCAGGCATTCATCTTTTCCTTCGATTTGCCCAGCGGCAAAAACAGGAAGTGCACTAAGTACGACAACGACGGCACAAACGGATACGATAACATTTTTCATAATTTGGCCCCTTTTCCTTTATTTTCCCACGGCGTACGCTGTGAAAAATGGTTTATGTTGCGCCTGACAAAAAACTTATGAATTGATTGACCACTTAAAGATATCCCCTCAACCATAAGTGAATCTGCAATCTTTTTTGGCCCCCAACTAGGGTGTTTATTCACTAAAGACAATATTGTCTCATGCGCTCTATGAGTTTCTGCTTTCGAAACGAAAATCCAGGATTTTGATTTCGAGGTTTTTATATTCGCCCGATCGGATGAGTAATTAAATTCTAAAATCTCCTGCCGGATCAGTACTCTATCGAAATTAATATACTGTTCATGCATATTAAACCCCTTTTAAATTAACGGTACGATTGTACCGTCGTATTACACCGAAAGCAGGTTCATCAAACCGACAAAAGCTTTTTTTCTCGAATACTTAAATAGATAACCATGCCGGCAATACTTACCAAAAAAAGTCCACTTGTGACCATGGCACCCAAGCCCAGACCACCGTCGGTGAGCGGCTGGGAGAGTAGATCACCGCACGAGGCACCAAAAGGACGGGTCAGAATGTAAGCAATCCAGAATGCTCCAATGGCATTGGCTTTAAAGAGGTAATAGGAAATAGTTATCACACCGATCAGGGAACCAAATATCAACGCCGATTTCGCATACCCCAAGCCGAGTCCTTCTGCTGTCAGGTCGCCTGCGGCCGTCCCCAGGGCAAAGGTAAAGAGAATGGCTGCCCAGTAAAACAGTTCACGTCTGGTGGTAAAGATGGAGTGAATTGACAGCGTTTTTTCGCAGGCATACCAGACTCCAAATGTAACCAGCAGCGCACAGCCGAAAATAATGGTTGTTGTTTGCAGCGCAATACCGAAGTTGTCAACAAGGTTGTCTGTAATAAGGGTTCCCACAATACTGATCAGGACGACAACTGACCAGTACAACCAAGGCACGTATTTTTTGACGCGCAGTTGTAAGAACAGAAATACCGCCAGCAGAGCCCCCATAACGGCTGAGGTTCCCGTCAGTCCTAAATGCAGGTTGAAGTTGAGAAAATCAGCAGCCGTTTCGCCGACGGTGGTAGCCATTATCTTGATAAACCAGAAGTAAAGCGTGACTTCCGGGACCTTGTTGAATAGTTGCGTTGCACTCTCACTGAGTGGTGATTTCATATAAACTCTCCGGTGTAATTAGTTTGACGCTAATTCTGAATCCTGCCGTGCCTTATAATAGTAGCCCTTCTCATGCCGGTCATCTCAGCCAGTTTTGTTCTCAACTCCCGCCTCCCCTGTGATTACGGTCGCTAGTCCGGATTAGAGCCTTCCGGGGCATTTTCCAGCACCGTGCCGGTTTGAGCATCTACACCGACTTCCTGCGTGATCTTACCGTGCTTAATATCGAAAGAGTAGCGCAGGCCGCTACCGCCGTGTTCTTTTTCAAGTTCCTCATCAGTAATTTTGCCTGGATGGGCCTTGAGGGCTATTAACCGCGCCTCGCTCATGCTGACCTTGGCTTTCCCTGCAAGCTTTTGCCCCGTATAGGCTTGTGCGGACAGAACGCCGGCCGTGGAGATGACGGCGAAGGTTACTGCTACCTTGATTGTGCGTTTCATAATGGTACCTCCAGTTGTTTTGTTGAATCGATGCTTCATGATGTAACAATAGAGGAGAAAACTTAGCTGAAGATTAGGAGGGAGATTTTTTGTCAATTAAAGCTGCCACGATACCTTGCGGGCTCCGGCAAAAATGCAAAGAGGAGCACGCTTTTTAAGGCTATGCTCCTCTTGTTTTGGTATGAACTGTGATGCCTCTGCTTGTATTTTTAACTCTTGCCTCTTAATTTTTCTGATGATTTTTCTGCTGCCGTTTCTTTAGCTTCCACTGCAAGTGTATCGCCATCACTTGCCAACATTTGGACTGCTTGAGGAGATATTGTTACTGTGTCTGTCTTGGCTGATTGAACTGTTTTCTGGGCATCCTGATTGATTTGAGGTACAGAAGCAGCTAGATCTGTTTTGACCTGCGGATTCACTTCTGCAGGTGTAGCAGCTACACTGTTGGGAGATAATTGTGCAATCGACATGTGATCTTCCTCCGATCTGATTTGGTTTATATCTGTTTCTATCGGATATTTCTTGAGAATATTGATCAAATTAGAATTATAATTTAGCACATCACCCGTTACTCATGGCTCAAGGCGGCAATCGGATCCAGCTGGGTGGCCTTCCACGCTGGATAAAAGCCGAAGAAAACACCCACCCCTAACGCAAATAGCGGAGCAACAATCAAGGCCTCCAGAGGAATGGACATAGGCCACCCCATAAAATACCCAATGCTAAAAGATCCCGCGACACCGGCAAAGACTCCCAGAAAACCTCCGGACAAACTTAATATGACGGCCTCTTCCATGAATTGAATTTGTATGGCCCGGGTAGTGGCCCCAACTGCGAGGCGGATGCCAATTTCCCGCGTTCGTTCGGTCACCGATACAAGCATTACATTCATGATCCCGATTCCGCCAACAAGGAGAGCGATCGATGCAATGCTTATGAGAAGAAGTTCGAGCGTCCGTTTGGCAGCGATCTGGGCCTTGATAACCTCTTCCGGATGGCGAATATTGAAATCATCCCCCGCACCTGGCAGGATATGATGCCGCTGGCGCAGCAGGGCAGTGATCGAGTCTATCGCCGGATTTGCATCATCAAGCGAGAAGGCTGAACATAAAATATCGTCCAGCCAGACAAAACCCTTACCCTTCAGTTTCTTCAGTACCGTTGTATAGGGCAAAATGATCGTGTCATCTTGGTCCCGTCCATTGCCTGACTGGCCTTTCGGCGCCAGTACGCCGAGGACCGTAAACGGCTTGTTATTGATCCGAACAATCTGACCAATGGCCTCTTTCTGACCGAATAGCTCTTGACGTACTGTTTGCCCGATCAAGCAAACGTTGGTACTATGCAGCACGTCCTCTCTTGTGAATGGTGTTCCGTCCACCAGATCCCATCGCTTTATTTCCAAGTACTCGGGGGTAACTCCACGGTAATGTGTCGTCCAATTATGGTTTCCCGAGATAATGGTTACCGTCCCATCCACATTCGGGGATACACTTTTAATCGACGACACTTCGTTACTGATGGCCTCTGCATCTCCCATTGTGAGTGAAGACATCCCGTGGCTGCCAGAGCGCACCCCGTTTATATTCCGGGACCCCGCCTCAATCCACACGAGATTATCTCCCAGATTTTGAAGCTGCCGTTCGGCAAGCTTCGAGCCGGCAGCGCCGATGGCCACGACACACACTACTGCGGCAATGCCAATAGTAATCCCGATTGCCGAAAGTGCACTCCGCATCTTATTTCGCAAAAGTGAGCGGAAGGCCTCACGACCGAAAAAACTGAGCGAAGCTTCAATGACACTGTTTGTAATACCGGACAGGTGCTTCTCCATTAATAAAAAGGTTCAATAGTAGCGTTTTGACGCCATAATTTCGGGCACAAAAAATAGAAACTAGAATTTGTATGAAACTGCCAACCCTTTGTAGTCACTGCTGACCATCGGAACAATAGATATATTATGAGCAGTATTATTTTTATGGAATTTGACGACTGTCTGACCGACAAAGTATCCTAAAGCGGCACCAAAAAAGACGTCAGAGGCCCAATGTTCATTCCCATATACACGGGAAAGTCCTGTCAGGGCTGCCAAAGTGTAGGCAATTGGCGGAACAAACCATATCTCTTTGTATTCCTCTGCAAAAACTGTCGCAATAGAAAAAGCAGAAGAAGTATGGCCGGAACAAAAAGATAAATTCTTTAAACTCAGCCGCGGTCCCTTCCAAGTATTGGGAGAAGCACCGGTATTTGGCCGTGCACGTTGGGTGGTTACTTTTAGCACCTCGGTAAACAATGAACTGATGGCAAGACTTTCTATGGCAAGCAAGGAAGTCTTACGTGCTTTTGTATCATCTGCGAGATACCCGTAGAGATAAAAAGCGCCAACTGGAGGGAGAGTATAGAGAGGATTTCCAAGATCGTTTCCTACTGATGCAAACTTATTGGCAACGGAGCTCTGATGGTTTTGAGCATAATTACGAATATCACCATCAAGAAGATAGATGCCACCTGTAACGCCGACTACCGTAGCGGCTTTCAACCAGTCACTTACGTCCCATTTTAGAGGAGAGACCAGGATTTTGCCGGCGTCAGTAAAGATACCTTTGGCATATTCAAGCGATATTTTATCGTCTGATGTTGTCAAGTCACCCGGCTTGGGTTGGAGATTTATCGTGACGGCAGGTATAACGGTAGTTTGTTCCACGATGGAACTATTGAGTGGCTCAGCAAAAGCCGAAAAAGAGAAAATAATTGAATATGCTAGAATAATAATTGTGACGATTCTGTTGTTATGCTTTGTAAGCAAAGTTGCTGTGGTGCTTAATATCTTATGACTCAAATTTCCTCCGAATATTCGCTTGCCGGTTTTATTCAGTTGTTTCTCAGACGCCCCCTTTGCCAGCTGAGCACATAAAAAAGCCGGAACGCGTATATCAAGGGATATCACTGCGCCCCGACAATTTTTGTGAAACCTTGTGACTTTCCGTTTAACCCTTGCGATGTGACCATCTATCTGAATTGTGATGCTTTTAGACTGTTCAAAACGTATAAACTGAGCCGAATTATGCCTATTTTTTACCTTGTGCCGTTTCCGTTGTTTTTTGGCTTCCCGATTCTGTTGTTTCATCTGCGGGGGTAGATATTTGAGGCGTTGTAGTCGTATTCGGTGTTGTTTGTTTTACCTCAGGAGCTGGCGAAGTTACTGGAGCCGCTGTGGTAATTGGCGCTGCAACTTTTATGCTTAGGTACTGATCAACGGTTTTTATATCTACTCCCATTTTCAAAGCAATCTGTGCAGGCTTCTGACCCGACAGCTTCAAAGACTTGGCAAGAGCTGCACCCGTAAGTTCTACAGTATCGTGTTGCGGTAGGGTTGCTTCGGTTTTTGCAGTATGTGGCGTTGTGGTAACCTCTGGTTTTTGTGGGGTGAGAGCCGCTTGCGCCGTTGTAACAGAATGTGACGAAACTCCAGATACATCCATGATTTTTCTCCTTTTATGTGGCTTGCCCAGCTTTTAAATGGTTTCAGACCTGTGGGAAAACAATAGAGGAGAAAACTTAACTGAATATTAAGTGGTGATTTATTTCCAGAAAGTGTTACAGGAGCGGGGTTTGATTACCTGATACAATGAGAGGATACTATAAGGAGTGACGACGGTTTCTGCCGAAGGAAATGTTGTTTTGACAATTCCCGTAGATTTTAAGGCTCCCAGACCTGGAGTTTTCAGAGTTCAGCTGCGTCCCGCCGTTAATGAGGAATAAATGGAAGGAACGGGAGCTCTATTATCACCCTAAGTCCTTTTCCCTGTACGGCTTCACCAAGCGTTACAGTTCCGCCATGCCTCGATACAGCCGATTTAACTATGGCCAAACCAAGGCCGCAGCCAGTACCGTCCATGCCCTGCCTGCGGTAAAAGCGATCAAATACTCGCTCTCTTTCTTCGGGTGGGATGCCGGGTCCGGTATCAGCAACATCGATGATGGTGGACAATTCATTCTGGCGTATAACAACATCAACGCTTCCTCCTGGTAATGTGTAACGCATGGCATTGTCAACCAGGTTGCTAATCATGGCTCTGAGAGCGTCCTGCTCTCCAGTTATCGAGACCGGATCACCGTCATGAATAACAAGATTAATCTTTTTATCGGAGGCAATTCGAGACTGCTCTGCAACGATTTCTCTGACCATGCAGTTGAGCGAAACTTTGACTAAGGGCGCTGGCGGTGCTTCCGGTTCGACGCGTGCGAGGGAGAGAAGCTGACTAACGAGGCGTGTGGCACGATTAACTCCTGACTTGAGCGTATCAAGGGCATTGGTCCGATCAGCTTCACTATCGCACCGTTCCAAAATGCGTACCTGCAGTTTTACAGCAGTCAGAGGCGTACGGAGTTCGTGGGCGGCATCTGCTACAAAACGTTTTTGTATATCGAATGCACGGATCAGCTGGTCAAACAGAGAATTGAGTCTTCGTACCAAGGGGAGAATCTCTACCGGCAGGTTGTTTTCCGGAAGCGGATCGAGTGAAGTCGGTGAACGGCTCGCCACACCATCCGCTACTTCTGTGAGAGGTTTTAGGGTGTAGCGGACAGCTAACCAGATCATTAAAGCAAGCGCCGGAAAAACAAAAAAGAGCGGCATAATGGTGCGAAGCGCAAACGTGAAACTCATTTCTCTGCGGGCTTCAAAGGGTTGAGATACCTGAATCGTTCTCATGTTGTCAGTGAGGAGGAAAACTCGCCACTCCGAATTCCGAAAGGTTACTGTTTGCAGGCCTGATAGATTTGCGCGGGGTAAGGGATCATCATGGAGCGATACATAGAGGAGAGCACCGGACATATCCCAGACCTGAATGGTAACGTCATCTTCCTTTTCATATTCAGACACAGATGTGGGGCGGTGCTCGAAGCTCTTCTGGTCCCTGAGGGAATATGCCATCTGGAGAAGTTGGTAGTCAAAGAGTTCATTTACCTCCTGATGAGCCTTCAGATATGTGCTGACACCAGCCAGAAGAGCTGCAACGGTTAGCGCACTGAGAAGCAGTACAAGAAGTCGTTTGCTGATGGAGCTCATGGTTTCTCGACCATCATATAACCGGCTCCCCGAATGGTACGAATCAGGTTATGGCCGAGTTTCTTCCTTAAATTATGGATATGCACCTCGATCGCATTACTTTCTACCTCTTCGTTCCAACCGTACAACCGTTCTTCAAGCTGTTCGCGTGAAACGGTGGCCCCAGGTCGTTCCAACAAAAGAGATATGAGGGAAAATTCACGTAAAGAGAGCCTTATAGGTTTTTCCTGGAAGTAAAGTTCACGGGTGGCCAAGTTAAGAGTTAGTAGCCCGAATGTGATTATGGGTTCAACCCGTCCGTCCCGGCGGCGCAAAAGCGCCCGGATGCGGGCCGCCAGTTCATCAGGATCAAATGGTTTGACCTGGTAATCGTCAGCGCCGCTGTCCAGTCCAGCGATCCGATCACTAACCGCGTCTAGTGCAGTCAAAATGATAACCGGCATAGAAATCTTGTTTCTTCGCAGATCACGCAAAATATCCAGTCCGTTTTTACCCGGCAATCCCAAGTCAAGCAGCACAAGATCATACGGTAATGCAGCGAGTGCCAGTTCTGCCTCTTCACCGTCCCGAACCCAATCCACGGCAAAGGATTCCTGTTGCAGCACACTCTGTACAGCATCTCCCAACATTGGGTCATCTTCTACCAATAATAATCTCATAATCTCACTTACGATTGCGATGCTAGATCGCAGTGTTTAGATAAAAAATGACACAACTACCATGAATTATGGAGTTTATAGGGAACATAGCGTGATTTTTATATTTTTTTAAATTGCCAACTTGTCAATTTTTTAAAGCGGCATTTATGAAAGAATAATCAATCAAACCATCCTACAGAATGATGCAGGTTGACAGAACTGGTAGCTTGAAAAGGTCATCTCCGTTGTATGTCGGAATTGCCAAATTGAATTTCTAGTAGATGGGGCACAACACCTCCACCAATTCGAACACAAATCTAATCTTTCCATCACAGGTTCCCTTTATCGCTAAGAATATCTATGTCCAAGCAATTGCTTATAGCTGTTAAACTATTCGTGTTTCGCAAATACTTTCTTATTTTTAAAATATCTTTGAGCATTTGCAGTGAATCAAAGAGTGGGCTAACCCTGGAATCCAAAGAATTATTCCATGTGACCGGGACTTCAGAAATCCTGTAACCACTCTGTTTCGCCCGAGCCAAAATTTCAACATCATAGGCAAAGCGATTTATTTGCGCTTCCTTGAATAAGAGCCTGGCGATGTTACCGG
>JAQUCQ010000145.1 GCA_028686145.1 Desulfuromonadaceae bacterium
TTGAGTAATATTCGATCTGCCTTCCGGAGACTCCCTGTATGTCAACCAGGATCAATCTCTTGTTGGTGAACAGGAACGTATCACGAAGTACGGCAAATCCCTTCTCTATGATTTCGCCGTCAATAAGCAACTGGCCGTAGTCCGAATGAAACTTCTTGGTTTCACTTGAGCCGGTATTTTTTGTTTCCGCGGAAAAGAGTCCCATATCATTTCCCTCCAGTATGCATGATCAAATATTCAGTTTATACCCATCACCACATTCAATACAGCGGTAGCAATTATTTTGATAAAAATCAACGTGATTTGCAATTTTGCAGAGAAAAGCGTCTCACGCAGAGCCACAGCGTCCGGCACTCTTGTTCGACTCGATAATTGTACACCATCTGTCTTTAAGGCACTGGAAGGGGTGGCGGTGATGGTAGGCCCGGAGGTGTAGGGGGATACCATAGGTGGCATCCTTGTACCATGAAACTTCCCAGAGCGACCATAACAATTACGAGAAACATGCGGATTTTTTTCATAGCGGATCCTTTCAATAGAAATATGGTTCACACAGCTGTTCTTCATTGATGCATATAAGTATCTACATCAATCATGCCAAAGGTGATTCTCGCATTTGTAAGAGATAACATGACGCTTGTGCAGGATGCATTGGAAAATGAAGTGCAGAGGTTGACTGAAATAGATACGGGCATCTGTCGTATTTGACAAAAAACTGTAAAATATGGCGGACTGCGCCATCAACTCTGTTGGCGTGGAGCCAGTCGTTTTAGCGTCTGCTGAGCACATTCGACCTTTTCTACCTGTGGCATATGGCCGCTATGTTAATAATGTCGGGTTACGCAGTCTGTTTACCGCGTATCCGGTGCTATCGGTACCTACGTTATGACTATGAACGCTTACGTTAGTGACAGTAATGATGCTGTCTGGATGCCTTTTCCCCTACTGGGACGAGGGCGGTGGATATGGCCATGGCGGGGGACGCGGTGGCGGACACAGGGATGGCGGGCATCGTGATGGTGGAGAACGCCACTAACAAAGACGGGGCGTGACAATCCTGCCAGAAATAACTTTGTTTACTCGGGATGAACGAGCAAAAACTTACCAGAGATAGCTGTGCTGAAATATCCCAAAAGATGGGCAGGACGGCTATTCGTCCTTTTGAAGGGGTTATTTCAAGATGTGCTTGAATAGTTTCTCGCATCAACTTTATGCTGAAAAGTTCTCGAACAGTCTTGGCTCGCCAATCAAGTATTGCTGTGCTGTAATGCCTTGCAGCGCCCACACCGTTTAAAAGATGAACCTACTCATTACCACCTGAATAGACGCTTGACGTTTTGCGTACGGCGTAATATAACCCTGCACTATTAAAAAATTCCATTGTAAGAGCATGCAATTTTTTTTAAAACAAACCCTACGCCAAGATTGAAAATATGCTAAATAATTATGAAGCCATACCGGTGTCTCTGTAAGATCCATTTTTGTGGAAGGGAATGCTTAGTATCGGTTTGCGGAACCAAGTGTTTTATAACCGTTTGAAATCATTTATAGGTGGATAAATGTGGTGGTGAAGACAGAAATTCCCGATAATTATTATTTCTGTCTTATGGAACAGACCGGGGGGCTCTCAATTGAAGATGGTCTGCTCAAGCTATCAGGTTTGGTACCTCGTCCCGAGGTTCAATTTCTCAATTACTATAAAGAGGTGCCGGTCTTTGCCGCGGCCAAAATCCTTACAGTAGGTGAAAACAGACTGGTATGCCGCACCAGCGAGGTCCAAGCACGAGCTATTGAATTTAACGGTTATACCATAATTGAAGGAGTGCCGTTTCCGCATCATGTGTATGCGAATGCGCACCACGATACTGATGCCGGAGAGATTACCCTTTCTGGTTTTAGCTATGCCGAGGTGCATTCCAATCGGCGCAAATCGGTAAGAGTGCGTATGCAGGTGCCTCCCGTGATCGGCGTAGAAGCCGGAGTTACGAAATTTAATGGCAGGATGATTGACCTGTCGCTTACCAGTTGTGCCGTTACCATTCCCGACCGGAAGCTTTTGGAAAGTTTTTCTTTTTTTTACCTCACCATCACGATGCCGTCCCTGGCGAATCAACCACCGGTCATAACGAGAGTTATGGCAAAACTGACACAGGTGCATCAACAAAACAGAGTGTTCCGCTGTATCTTTCTGTTTGAGCATGACAAAAGCAGTGAAGACCGGATCGGCACTCTTATCGCGCGGCGCCAGACGGAAATTATCAGGGAATTGTCTTCCTGATGCGTGTTTGAGCATTGTATGCTACGCAAGGCCGCAGAGAAGTGTGGATGTTCGTTAAATGACTAACCAACAGGAATTAAAATATGGATGAAAACTGCATAATCGGGCGACAACCCATTTTAGATAGAAACGAACATCTCTACGGTTACGAACTGCTCTTCCGCTCCACGGATGTCAATGAGGCTGATATACAGGATGCCGGCCGCGCTACCGCCAATGTGATCACCACTACGCTCGCATCGTTTGGCATTAAAGAACTTCTGGGGGGCCGCAAGGGTTTTATAAATGTCGATGTGGACATGCTGATGAATGAAGTCCTGGAACTTCTTCCGCAGGAACATATTGTTATTGAGCTTCTGGAGTCAATCAAGCCTTCACCGGAGGTGGTACAGCGCTGTCTGGCACTAAAAGAAGCTGGATTTTACCTGGCCCTTGACGACCATGAGTACTGTCTGAGCTTTACCGAACTATATGCCATAGTTGACATTGTCAAAATTGACCTGGTCCAGACTTCTCTGGCATCTCTTCCAGAAATAATCGAGCGTCTGCGTCAGTATCCCTGCAAGCTACTTGCAGAGAAGGTCGAGAGCACTGAGCAATTTGTGGCATGCCATGCCCTTGGTTTCGATTACTTTCAAGGCTATTATTTTGCCCGACCGGACATCATCAAGAAGAAAAAAATGGATGAGGACGCGATGACGCTCCTCAAGTTGATGCGTCTTTTGTCAGATGATGCCAGCATCGAAATTATAGAACGGGTCTTCCGGGAGAGTCCGACACTGACTTACAAGCTGTTGATGCTTGTCAACTCCGTAGCGTTCGGGCATCGTACCAAAATCCAGGGGGTGCGTCACGCCATTGCAATGACCGGACGTCTGCAGATCAAACGTTGGGTGCAGCTGGCTCTGTTTGCTGCTGATGGCGATGATAATTTTGAGCACCCACTGGTAGATATGGCAGCGACCAGAGCCGGTCTCATGGAACAATTGGCCTTTGTTCATCCCGGCTTGCAGATTGACGGCGAATGTCCTGACCGGGCCTTTATGACCGGCATTCTCTCCCTGATGGAGAGTATCTATGATGTTGCCGTCGAAGACATTATTTTAAACCTCAACCTCAATGAGGATGTTGCCGCCGCTCTGGTTGGTCGCGAGGGGCCTTACGGCAGCCTTCTCCGAGTAATGGAGCATCTGGAGGATTTGGATATGCGGTCTGCATCAGCGGAACTTGTGTCCATAGGCATTAGCCCCAGCGCTTTAGCTGAAATTCAATTGCACGCTTACAACTGGCGTAAATCCGGTTGAGTTTTGGAGTAGATGGAGTCGGACTGCAATGGCACATAACGAAACCATTCTCAATAACCTGAAGACTTCGGACTCCCGTACAGTTCAGACCGCTTTGGATATTCTCGGCAGCCAGCAGAAGGGAAACCGTCTGGCTCGAATGATGCCGTTTCTGGGCCCGGCGTTTATCGCCAGCGTTGCGTACGTTGATCCGGGTAATTTTGCGACCAATATTCAGGGCGGTGCCCAATTTGGGTACATGCTGGTTTGGGTGATCATTGCCAGCAATCTCATGGCAATGCTTATTCAGACCTTGTCCGCCAAGCTCGGCATTGCCACCGGGCTTAACCTTGCGGAACACTGCCGGGAACAGTTCCCCAAACCGGTGGTCTATCTCATGTGGTGTCTGATGGAGCTGGTGGCAATGGCAACCGACCTGGCGGAGTTCCTTGGTGCCGCTCTGGGGTTCCAGCTTTTGCTTGGCATTCCGCTGTTTGTGGGAGCGATTCTCACCGCCCTGGCGACACTGCTTATTCTCGGCCTTGAGCGTTACGGGTTCCGGCCACTTGAGGCCGTCATCTCCGTCATGGTCGGCCTGATAGCGCTTTGTTATCTGCTGGAAACCATTATTGTCAAGCCGGATTGGGCACAAGTTGCCTACCATGCATTTGTTCCCCAATTTTCAGGAAGCGAGAGCATACTGCTGGCCTCGGGTATTTTGGGGGCAACGGTCATGCCGCATGCCATCTTTCTCCATTCGGCCCTGATGCAGGGACGCATTGTGGTGAGAGACAAGGCCAGGATGCAGAGCCTGTACCGGTTTGAAATTATGGACGTGGTCATTGCCATGGGAATTGCCAGTTTTGTGAATGCAGCTATGCTGATCATGGCTGCGGCGACGTTTTACAAGTCCGGGCTAACATCCATGGCAACCATAGAAGAAGCGTACCGTACCCTGGAACCGCTTCTCGGGAATTCCTCCAAATGGATATTCGGCCTGTCATTGCTGTTGGCTGGCTTGTCGTCGTCAACCGTCGGCACCAGTGCCGGGCAGGTAATCATGCAGGGCTTCCTGAAACGCCACATCCCGGTCTGGGCACGGCGGCTCGTGACCATGGCTCCTTCGCTGGCTGTTATTGCCATCGGGCTGGATCCGACCCGTACTCTGGTTATGAGTCAGGTTATACTCAGCTTCGGGCTGCCTTTTGCAGTCATTCCTCTGGTAATGTTTACCCGCCGTCCCGATATAATGGGTGACCTGGTCAATAAGCGCATTACCACATTGCTCGCGTGCCTGGTTGCCGCAGTCATCGTCATTTTGAATATATACCTGCTTTACAAGACTCTCGTGACGGGGTGACCCCTATGTTCAAACATATACTTGTTCCTCTTGACGGTTCCCGCATGGCAGAATCGGCAGTGCAGGCCGCTGCTTACCTTGCGGCAATGCTCAACGCGCGCGTTACATTGATGCATGTAGTGGAAAAGAATGCTCCCAGCGAGGTTCATGGCCAGCCCCACCTCATCAGCGCACAAGATGCGGCCCTCTATCTCGACGATATTTCGTGCCGCTACTTCCCACAAGGAATACAGGTTGATTGCCACGTGCATGCTGCAGAGGTTGAAAATGTGGCTCAAAGTATTGTGGAGCATGCCGATGAACTGGGGCATGATCTGGTGATCATGTGTTCCCATGGGCGCGGCAGGGCACTCCACCTCTTTCTTGGCAGTATCGCCCAGAAAGTTATTGCCGGTGACTCAAGGCCTGTCTTGATCACACATCCCGATGATGACGGTAATCCGCGGGAATTCTTGTGCCGGAATATTCTGATCCCGCTGGACGGTGACCCCGAACATGCGCAAGCGCTCCCCGCCTCAAAGGAATTGGCACGAGCCTGCAAGGCGTCGCTGCATCTGGCCATGGTGATTCCTCGCGTTACCAACCTTTCTGGCAACATGACGGTCACCGGCAGGATGCTGCCGGGTACGACCTCACGGATGCTGGACATGGCCCTGCAGGATGCCGAGGCATACTCCGCAGCCTTGGCCGCCGAGTTACATAATCAGGGATTTGCCGCCAGTGCGCATGTGTTACGGGGCGATCCGGCTAAAATAATCGTAGAGGCCGCCAGTCTGGCGGCAATTGACCTGATTGTTCTGGCTACTCATGGTAAGACGGGCATGGAAGCATTCTGGGCTGGTAGTGTAACTAACAAAATCTGTAGCCGGAGTAAGGTTCCGCTCCTGCTGGTACCCGTACGGCAGCAATGACAAATTGAATTTGCACCAAACGGGTGAGATCTTCCTTGTAGTCCGACCCGTTTATTGTGTTGTGAGGTCAGGCGATAATACGAGAATTCATATATATGTTGAATTTATTACCGATGTGGTGGAAGATAGGAACACAAAGTAAACAGAGGAGATGTCCATGCACGTTTATGGTGAGTTCCTGATTACCTTCCCTCTGCTGGTGGTGTGCTATCAATTGTATTCGTTTTCAGCGAACAGCAAAGGAGTGGAAAAACAGGAAAGGTGTCTAAAGCTGGGGATTGCTTTTATGACCTTCGGCATCACTGCGTTGGCCCTTAAATCAGTCCCGTTCTCTTTTTTTGGCATTGTCTTAATGATGTTCGGATTTCGTTTGCTTGCCAAAGGACTTGATCGGTTAGACAAGAAAAAATTCATAGACCACCTTGAGGATGATGAATAAAAGTCTCCTCCGTATAAGAAACGGGGATACCTGCGCTAAAGAGGCGCGTGCTGATATTTCTTTGAAATACGTTATGTGTCAATTTATCTGCAGCATGAAAGGTCGGCTTTCTGAAGAGCCGGCCTTTTAAATTAACCTGGTGCAATGTCTGAATAGCTTGAAAGATGTAAATTGGTGTGCTGATAAAACTGTTGCGTTTTTGCATCGAAAAATATATTCTTGACACATGTGGTGTTGAATGGATGCGTGAGGAAATGTCCGCGCCGGGCATGATACCTTATGTACGTGCTGGCCTGAAAGGTTACAAGGGACGGCCAGGATACTCGGTACGTAGTGAAGAAGATTTTTTTTGCATTTTTAGATACCAAACGGGAAAGGAGGATATGCGTGTACCAATAACGGATGTAACAGACGGAAGAAACTGCCTGTGATATGCGACAATACTAAACCTCCTGCGAAGGAGGGACGGAAAGCCCATGGGTCTCTCGGAGACAGCCGGGTCGCCGAACTATCGCCAACCTTCACCTCGCCCTGTTAGATGTAACTATAACGGGGACAAGCAAAAGGAGACGATATGAGTAGTTCCATGAGAATGTTGTTCTTTGCATTATTGAGTTTTGTTGTTGTAATTGCTGCTGGATGTAGTGGCGGTGGCCCTGCTTCCGGTGCGGGAGCAGCGCCGGCAAATGCCAAAAAAGTAACTGGCGTGGCGGCGACAGGTGCACCAATTGCGTATGGAGAGGTGTTTTTAAAAGATTCTTCTGAAACGCCCATAGAGCAGCATCAGACGACCAGGAGCGATGGTTCATTCACGTTTGATGCCTCTGGTCTAAAATCCCCTTTCTTCCTCAAAATCAGCAGTAATAATCAAAATCTTTATTCTATCGCGACAGATGTTGGCATGACCAATATCACCCCGTTAACGACTATTGTTGTTGCACAGGCTGCTCAACGGGATGATCTCGACACTCTTTACGCATCGTACAAACCGGCTGATATAACCTCTATTGCTGATAAGATGCCTGCTGCTGACAAGACTATCCAGAATATGTTTGCTCCTTTGATGGCCTCTTTTAACGTCACGGGGAGTCTCGTTAACGGACCGTTCAACGCCAATGGTAAAGGGCCTGATGCCCTTCTTGATGCTATTTCGGTTACCGTTGCTCCCGGTTCCATAAAAGTCATGCAGGGCACAAACATGCTGCTCAATGTCGCAGCCAATCAGCTCGGTAGTGCGGTTATGTCAACAGGCACTCCCGCCGTTCCGGTAACTCCACCGACAACAACATCAGGGAGTGCGTTATACACAGCAAAGTGCGCCGGCTGCCACGGTGCCAGCTCCAACTCGAATCTTATCGGTAGAATTACGGTTTCTTCAGCTCAAACCGCCATTACCTCCAACATTGGCGGCATGGGAATGCTAAGCGGACTTTCCGCCGCAGATATTCAGGCAATTGCAGACTATCTGGCAACAACTGTTCCGGTTACGCCGGCACCGGCACCGGCACCGACACCGACACCAACTCCAACGCCTGACGGCGCAGCACTCTATTCTGCCAATTGTGCCGGATGCCATGGTAGCTTGACCTCGTCCAGCAAAACCGGCATTACAGTAGTACGTCTGCAAAATGCAATCGGTGGTAATATAGGTAATATGGGATATCTCTCAACTCTATCAGCCGCTGATATACAGGCGCTGGTAACGGCTCTTAATCCGTCGACGCCAACGCCGACACCAACGCCGACACCGACACCGACACCGACACCGACGCCGACACCGA
>JAQUCQ010000146.1 GCA_028686145.1 Desulfuromonadaceae bacterium
ATACAGTAGCCAGTAATGCCGCCTGTTCGGTTTATATCGTGAGGGGTTGAATTCAGGAAGGATTCATGTCGATGTATTATTTTTTGGTGCGCCTGTTTTTCGTTGTAATTGTGTTATTGTTGCCGCTTCCAGCCTCTGCAGTTGAATCATTCCGGGTACCGATACTCTTATATCACCGGCTGGGTGCTAAAGTTGTTGATGGTATGACGATCACGACCCCGGTTTTTGAAGCACAGATGAAATACCTGCATGATAACGGCTACAAAGTGATTCCGCTACGGCAGCTTGTTGACTATTATCGGGGCATGGCGCCCGCACCGGGGCCTAAGTCAGTTGTAATCGTAGAAGATGATGCCCATAAGTCGGTCTACAGCGATATGCTTCCGGTCATAAAACGATATCGTTACCCGGTAACAATTTTTTCTTACCCGTCAGCAATCTCCAACGCAAAATATGCCATGACTTGGGCTCAGATGCGTGAGCTAACTAAAACCGGACTTTTTAACATTCAATCCCATACATACTGGCATCCGAACTTTAAGAAGGAGCGGAGGAAATTAAGCCAGACAGCTCTTGATGCATTTGTAACGACACAGTTAAAAAAATCAAAAGCCCGCCTGGAAACAGAACTGGGAACTAAGGTTGATATGCTGGCCTGGCCTTTTGGGATATACGATGACTACCTGATACGGAAAGCAACAGATGCCGGTTATGTGGCAACATTCACTATTGAACGGCGCCACGCAACAGCATCAGACTCTGTTTTAAAGCTGCCACGCTATCTCTTGGTAAATGCCGACAGTGGCAAGGCGTTTGTGCGTCTCCTCGAGGGTAATGCCGTCAAACGAAATGTCGTCTATTAATGTCTGGTGATGCTCCGAAAAAACAGTGTTGTCCTGACTGCACATGTTGTCAATGGTGTTCGGATGACCGCTGCAGGATCTGCTTGAATCAAGCAACTTGCGGTCGCCGCAAGCTTTCCATGGCGGATCAGATTGCGCAGTACGACGCGCTTAATTCTTCCAGTTCGGACACTCTAAAGTCCTAACAGTACACCTTTTATATCTCCAGGTAATGTATGCCCATTATGAAGCGCAGTGGAATAGTGTTATGTATGGGATATTAAAATATTTCGCTTGGAGCAATCGCTCATAATATGATAAAAATATCTAGTTGTTAAATTAATGGGAGGTCGCAAGTGAAAAAAACAGCATTAGTAGTTCTCAGTATTGCCGCTCTCGCCCTTGCAGGGTGCAAAGACAAACCTAAAACTGAAGTACCAACCGCAACTCCTCAGCAGGGCCAAATGCCAGGCGCTGCAACTCAAGCAGGGGATCCGCACGCTGGTATGAAAGCCCAGGAAATTCCTGCAGGCGCTGGCAAAAAAGCAACTGTTGCCGAGACCATGAATTCAGGCGGTTACACGTATGTGGAAGCAGCTGACGAAAAAGGTGGGAAAGTCTGGTTGGCGCTGCCTGAAACCAAGGTTGCCAAAGGTGACAAGATTGAGTATCCGGAAACTACGCCCATGGCAAATTTCCATAGTAAAACTCTGAATAAGACCTTTGATAAAATTCTTTTCATTCCTGGCATCAGGATTGAAAAGTAGGTTTCAGGGTAGATGTAACGGACGGGGTCATGCAAATGGCCCCGTTTTTTTATGGGGCAGATCGATTCGCTTTTGATGGGCCATGTTGCGGAACGATGTTCAGTACGTTGGTGTAAAAGTCTTTCCCTTTTTTGATCTGGCCACGTTCGGAATACAGATCTCCCAGAAGAAACCACCCCCACGGATTATTTGGCTGTTGAACAGTAATTTCCCGTAATTCCTTTTCGGCTTTATCGTACTCCCCCCGCTGACGATGCCACTCCCCAGCTATAACATTTGTCGTATAACAATACCCAAGCATCTGCTTCTGTCGTTTAAAGCGTTCCGGATCATCATGTCGATTCTTTGCCAGCTCTTTCAGGAGTCGGGTGGATGAATGCCCAGTTGGGGGGGAAACGTATATGGCTGCCTGGGGCGAGTCGGCAAAAACAGTTGAAGTGGTATTTCCGGACGCCAGAGAATGTTTATAAAGTTGCGTGCCTGGATAGTAGGCGAGTGGTGAGACATAGCCATCATCAGGATGGATGTGGCGGATAAGTTCAATGGTCTGCTGGAGGTCACTATCAGTTTCTCCCGGAACATCGCTGATCAGATAAACCGAGAGATTGATGCCAATTTTTCTAACCATTGCACAGGTACGCTCAATCTGGGCTGAGGTGATTTTTTTGCCAAGCTGTTGAAGGATGCGCGCTGAACCGGATTCAACACCGAGCTGAACGCATTCACAACCGGCACGCTTCATTTCGATTAACAGTTCTTCGTCAATTGCAGTGACACGTGACTGACAGTTCCAGAGAATGTTTACCTCCTGTTTCTGCAGTAACAAGCAAAATTCCAAGACTCTTTTTCGGTC
This sequence comes from Desulfuromonadaceae bacterium, assembly GCA_028686145.1. Lineage (GTDB taxonomy): Bacteria > Desulfobacterota > Desulfuromonadia > Geobacterales > Pseudopelobacteraceae > JACRCG01. The sequence continues at coordinate 2,463 of JAQUCQ010000146.1, forward strand.
AGCGGTAAAGGTATCATCACGAATTGAAAAATAGATCAGCCCGAATTTTTGACGAATATAAAGAATCTCATCGACAATCGCCTGCGGTGACCGGTAGCGAACCCTCCTCCCCCAAAAATCGGGAGAACTGCAAAAATTGCACGTCGATGGACAGCCACGAGTTGTGACGATGAACTCGGATTGCAATTCGAGATCAAGCCCGATTGAAATGTCAAGATAACGCGCCGGCAACGGCAGGCAATCAAGATCATCAAGGCTTTTTCGCTGTGGAGTGACACTAATTGCGCCGTTATGGCGGTACGCCAGGCCATTGATGTTGTGCCATGCTGTTTTTGATGACAACCGTGCAACCAATTCCATCAGCGTGGACTCTGCTTCGCCCATAATCACAATATCGACGGGTGAACCTTCAGTCAATATATCTTCACTGCAAAAGGTGGCGTGCCCGCCACCCATCACAATCGTGCAGTCAGGGAGAAGCTTACGGCATACTCTGGCAAGTTCCAGCGAGCTGTGCCTGTTGTGAGTCCATTGGGAAATGCCGATAAAGTCCGGCTTTATAGTCAGTAGTTCCTGCTTGATTCTGGAGGTTGTCCAAGCAGAAAAATTAGCCAGAATCGAGTCGTATCCAGCATCGCACAGACTGGCGTGAAGGTAGCACATGCCGGTCGGGACAAGACTTATGTAGGGATCGTTACGGTGTGGTAATCCGGATTGATAGGCGAGCAGAATTTTCATGGCGAAAAAAAATCCGGGTCACTCGACCCGGATGTAGTAAATATGTGTGTGTGGAATGTGTTACTTTGCAAGATTGAGCGATACGCCAAGCGAGTCATTTGTAATAGCGTCACTCTCGTTTTCTTCTTCTACACCAATCAGCAAGTCATCAAAATTTATAGAGTCGGAATTGATATTTGTCATGCGTCTTGCGCCAAGGTAGCGCGACAGATAATACGGTGTGTCCATAGTTGTGATTACAACGCGGTGTTCGCGTGAGGATGCATGTATCATTTTCCTGTTTCCAAGATAAATGCCAACATGTGAAGGGAAATTTGCATAGGTCTGGAAGAAAACAAGATCACCTTTTTTCAGATCGCCGCGCATGACTTCACTACCGACACGAAATTGTTCCCGCGCCGTGCGGGGAAGATTAACGCTCTGTTCGCGGAAAACCTGCTGAGTGAAGCTCGAACAGTCAAGAGCGGTGCGGCTGCTTCCTCCGAAGCGGTATCGGGCTCCAAGAAAGCTGTAAGCACTCTTCTTGAGGTTGTTCACCGCCTGATTGGCCTCAATCGATTTTGCGAGGTCAACCGGGTGATCTGACTCAAGATCGGTTAATTCTGCCAGTGTTTCTGTCTGCTCCTGGTCATTTAACAGATCTTTGTTGATGAGTTGTAGTCTGTTGGTACCGGTGGGATGAGAGGGTGTCTCTGCGGCCACAAGGATCAGAACCTGGCCAGCCTTAACCCTGTTTCCTTTGAGTTGGTTCAATTTTCTGATTTCAGCCATTTTAACGCCGGTCTTTCTGGCGATCTTGGGAAGGGAGTCACCCTTGGAAACTCTATATGTATCCTGATGAGTTGAGGATACGTGTTTCTTTTGTTGTGAGTCGGCATGGGATGGGATTATCAACCGTGTACCTTTGGTAACGTGGGACGCAGTCAGATTGTTAACGGATTTCAGCTCATTTACCGAAACATGATATTTCCGGGCAATTGATTGTAGAGATTCGCTTTTTCGTACGACATGGGATTTTGATGCCAGAACCAACTGTGGATGTGTTAGGAGTATGAGGCAAATCGCTACAAGAATACGAAGACGGGCCATGTTCCCTCCATGTTGTTTTAAATACTGTAAAGAATAGCCATTCTTATATAACAACTGATTTCATAAGTCAACCTTTGTTACAGCTTTGTTGCGACAAGCGTGCTGTGCCCGCCCGCAGCAACCACTATTGGATACTGATTTATCTCTGTCGTTTCCCGCGGGCTGAAAGCCTGATTGTGACAGGCGAGTCACGAAGTACAGACACCTGTTTATCTGGCGCTCTCAGGTTTTTAAGATATTCTTTCCCCCTTTTTAAGTGGCTGGCTTCAATGTCTTCGGTTGCCACGAATGCAATTTGTGAAACCTGGCTGGCGGGGCCTTCTATGTCAACCGTACTTGGTTCACAGGTTATGTGCAGAGAAGGCTGTCCATATGGAAGTTTACCTTTGAGTGTTGCTTTTACCGGGACGCTCTTCCGCAGTTTTTTTTCTGCGGAAACTCGAACGCTGGAAGGTGATATAGATGTTATGATCATGCCTGAGGGAACGGCAATGTCATCATGGCTTACCCGTAAAGCGGTTGTACCGTCAGATATTTTGGATGCGTCAATATCAGCGGTGAGGTCGAGTTTAGAGGGAGTGGGGGCTAAGCTTGACATGGCTTTAATCTGGACAGTCACATCTTCAGGTAAGATATGCAGCAAAACTATATTGTCGGGAATGCCATGCAGACGAACTGGGGCTGTCACTGTCGTAATCTCTCCCTGACGGGTTGTTATCAGTACCCAGAAGATGCATACACCAAGCAGGAGCAATGTCTTCGGGAGCAAATTCGAAAAATAACGCTGACGCACTGTAATACGGGGACTTTCTGTTTCGCTTCTGAGAAGCTTGTCCAGCGCCATAATAAGTTCGGTCGGCGAGTTCATAGGGTGAAATGCCCCGGCAGTTGCGAGTGAAACCTCACCACGTTCCTCTGATATGACAACAATGACCGCATCGCTGCGCTCCGACAGTCCAAGAGCTGCCCGGTGGCGGGTGCCAAGGTGTTGCGGAATGTCCGGGCTAACCGAAAGCGGCAGATGGCACGCTGCCTTTTCTATTCTGCCGTTATTGATAAGTGCTGCGCCATCATGGAACGGTGCGCCATCATAGAAAATAGACTCCAGCATTTGCGGGGAAATTTCACTGTTAATTACCACCCCGTTTGTCATCAGGTCGTGAAGAGATTCATTGCCCTGAAAAACAATCAAGGCGCCGGTCTTTTTGGCGGCCATGCGAAAAAGTGTCTCGGCAATATCCTGAAATTGACTGTGCTGCGTTTCCTGGCGGCTATCAAGTATGTGGCGCAGAAGGCTAAAGCGATACAATGCCTGTCTGATCTCAGTCTGGAATACGACGATGATAAGGATGATCAATACAGTGCCAAGTTCCTGAAGAACCCAACTTGTCATATACAGATTAAGGAAGCGGGTAGCAAAATAGATAAGAGTTACGACTCCCAGTCCCAGCAGTACCTGAATTGCACGGGTGTCGCGAAACCAGGAATACAGCTGGTAAAGAAGAAAGGTCATTATCAATATATCTGCGATGTCCTGGATGCGGATGGTAGGTATCACTTTAGAGGCGACTCCTTATGACCGATGAGTTCGTTTTTTCTGGTTAATAGCCGGTAAAATATGTTACATAAACAGATCATTTTTATAGCACTTAAATCTCTTAAAAGGTAGTGGAAACGAATGTTCAGGCTTTCAGATAAAGGCGAAAAAATTCAGCAGATGTTTGGAGCGATTGCCCCCCGCTACGATTTTCTTAACCGTCTGTTAAGCTTTGGCATTGATCGGCGTTGGCGAACAAAAGCGGTGCGACTGCTTAAGTACAATGAAGGTTCCCGCATTCTGGATGTTGCCACCGGCACTGGAGATGTTGCTCTGGAGATTGCCCGCCGTACGCCGGCTTCGGTCAAAATTACCGGAGCTGACTTTTGCAAGGAGATGGTCGATCTTGGGGGGGTGAAAGTTGGGGGGTCGCCATATGCTGACCGGATTGACCTCATGGTTGCTCCCTGTGAGGATCTCCCGTTTGCCGATGATACCTTCGACTCGATCACCATAGCCTTTGGTATCAGAAATGTTGTTGACAGAAAACTGGGGCTGGCAGAGATGTGGCGGGTCTTGCGACCCGGAGGACGGATGATTATACTGGAGTTTTCCACGCCGCGTTCGCTTCTCTTCCGGCAGCTCTACTATTTTTACTTCCGTCGTCTGCTGCCGGTTGTCGGTGGTTTGTTTTCGAGGTATAACGCGTATAAATATTTGCCCGACTCTGTGTTGGAGTTCCCTTCCCAAGACGAGTTCTCGCGCATGATTGGTGAAGCAGGCTTCCGCAATATACATCTTCACGAGCTTACCTTTGGCATAGCTACGATATATGTTGGAGAGAAGGAATAAACCAGAATTTCAAGCTTCGCCACATGGGACAGTGAAAAAAGGTTTCAGTGGTGTTTCAATTGCCTTCGGGCGGTACGTTCTTCTTGGGAAACCCCTTAAGTCCTTTCTTATGTAGAGTAGCGGAAGCGCTGGTTAACGGTTATTTGCCGCAGCATTTTTTGTATTTGAGCCCACTTCCACACGTACATGAGTCGTTGCGGCCGATCTTGACTACTGCGAGAGGCTTCTTACGAATCATGCGACCTTCAGTAAAATACCAGCGGTCATCTTTTCGTTTGAATTGTCCTGCTTCTTGATGCTCTCGGTTTGTGCCCTTCTCGGCGAAGCGGGCTATGAATTCTACTTCTCCGGTTATGTCGTCAGTCCCGCCCTTTTGTGTGCTAATGATTTCAAGTCCCTGCCATTCAGCTGTTTCGGCCCATTCTCTCGTACCGGCATGATCGTAGTTCTGGCGATGCTCTGGGTGAGTGCTTTCATAAATAAAATCCATATGGGCAAAAACATAGGCCGAATAGCGGGCGCGCATGAGTTGTTCAGCCGTACGAGCAGGCTTGGTGCCTGAAATGATCTGTTCGCAGCATTCGGAGTAGGGAATTCCGCTTCCGCATGGACATTGAGTCATTGATGTTTCTCCTTAAGTGATTGTGACTGGTTTGGTGACATATTTTTGTCTGTTTTGTCAATGAGTATATTAAATAGAACTTGTGTGGATTCGGATTAACCTGTATTTTTAAAAATTGCAAAAATTGTGATTGAGGACAAGGATAGGAATGAATAAATCAAGTATAGAATTACTTCAGACTCCATTAACAGCGCATGAGATACGGTGGGCAGATGAGCTCGCAGACAAGCTGCCGGATGACGTTGATTTAACGTTTGAAGAGTCAAAAATTTTGACCAGGCTTCCGATTGGTGAGTGGCCGGAGGCTCTTATGCTCAAGATAAAAAATTTCATTGATGTCAGAGAGTTCCTGGATGAAGATCAGGATCAATAGTGTGTAATTTTAAGTTGAATTAGATAATTTATTTACCGTTAAGGAGTACTGCCGTTTGAAATACCAGCGTAATATATTTTTTGTGCCAGTGATAAGTCTTGCTGTATTTGCTGTTGCGGCATGTTCCCCCAGTCAAAACACCGAAACGTCGGCAACTAGCCAGAATAAAACCGAACAGAGAGTCGCTCAGGCAGCTTTTGCTGCAACAACAACCGCCACCAGAAAGGCCGCAGCTTTTGCCGCGCAAACCAGCGTAGACCGGAAAAAAGTGCCAGAAATAAAGTACAATGCGGGGGAGAACCCTGAATATGCCAGACAA